>NZ_JBJMLX010000329.1:0-12601 GCF_045805085.1 Niastella sp. | reverse complement strand
ATTAAAAATCACTTTCCTGTAAACGGGAATACACCAAAAGGAGACGATCTATTTTTAAAATTACTGCAATTACAGATTGATGACTATTCAAAACTGCCAGACGAACCGTTATTGAACCAGGCATTTAAGAACTTAAAAGAATACGTAAACAAACTGGAGCAAAAGCACATAAAGGTTACATTTTTTGAAATGCCCGTTAATAGCCAGTTACTGAATCTCCCTAAAGCGAATGTGATACGCAATACATTTTATAAAAACTTTCCGGAATCGAAATACAGCTATATACCGTTACCAGATTCTTTAAAATTTACAACAACCGACGGCTTACATTTGACGCCCGAAGAGGCGGCACGATATACCAGTTACTTAAAAAACGAAATAAAAAATACCAATCGATAAAAAGGGCATAAATGTTTTTTTATCGATTGCTTCCCTATAATTTTCTCCCATATTCCAGCAGCATAAACGTGCCGGGGATAATAGTAGGTCTTGGTTTTGGATTTGCTGCCGTTGGCGCCGGCGTATCGCCCAATTGGGCGGTCACTGTATAGAGGTGTTCAGTTTTGCTGTCGAAAGCCAGGGTTTTGGCGCCGCGCGCTGTAACTATGGTATCAACCACTTCAAATTTATCGGGCGCCAGTTCTTTCACAATTGTTATGGTTCCCTCACCATTTGAGCAGGCAACCAGTTTCGATTGCCCGTTGAAGATAGCCCCATCCGTCATTTTGCCAATAGGTAAGCGGGCGATCACCTTTCCATTATCGGCATCCATCACCATCATCAACTGACTCTTGCGGCAGGTACTGAATAAACGGTGTGTTTCTTTATCATATGCCAACCCGGTAGGTTCTTTACCGGGTGATAAGGTAAAACGCTTTTTAATAACCAGCGTTTTACTGTCAAACACTACAATTTCATTGGCGTCTTCCAGGTTAACATAAATGGTACCGGCCCCATCTGTTATCCCGGTCTCCGGCTTCCCTCCTACTTTAAAGGTTTTAATAACTTTATTTGACAAGGCATCGATAACCGTAATACTCATTCCGTCGTTATTGAAAATAAATACCCGGCTTGAATATTGATCGTACAAAAGCGCATCGGGGTCTTCGTCAGTAGCGATCTGTGCCAATGGCTGCAGGGTCTTAATATCAAACACCGTTACATTATTGGCTTTACCATTGGTGATAAATCCTTTTCCCAGCGACTGGATGGCGCAAATGCCATGCACGCCCATTGTGGGAATAACGCCAATTTTTTCGTGGGTATCTGCATTCAGCACTTCTACCTGGTTGTTATGCGAAACGTATAACCGTCTGTCTTCCGCACTTACCGACACATAATCCCAGCCGCCTTCCCCGCCAATCACTGTCTTTTTCAGCAGTTCAATACCCGAGGTATGGGTTTGCCCAAACCCGCAAAGCTTGTGGGATACAACAAGCAGGAAAATAAAAACTCTACGTATCATTGGTTGTATTTTATAAATTCTTTATTTCTGAATATCATAAAGGGCGGCTGCATGCGCAGGCGTTGTTTCACAACTCAGCAACAACCTTGTGGGGGAAATATAATCCAGCCCTTCTGTTTGCCATTCATCCGATGAACGGCCAATGGTTACTCTACGGGAAGAGTCGGCGAAAAAATGGTCGCCCGGATAGTTGCTAAAAAACCAGATAAAGGAATTGTCTTTCTGGCTCATATAGCCAAGCAATGCCAGTTCCCCCGTCACCTTATTGTAGGCGGCATCGGTAATTCTTCCGCTTACATCAAAACCCGAAACAGTCGACACCGCATAAGTACCCGGACTTTTGGGCAACATATAACAACGGGTTTTAAGATCCCCTCTGTCTTTTGTAAAGACATATAAATTATTTCCGACGGCTACCATTGCCTCACAATCGAAATTGGTATTACTATTATAAGAGAAACTGGTCTGGTCGGTGTATGAAAATTTAATAGAGTCGGCCATTACACTTACCTGAGCCGATGCCGATAACAGATCGGCTTTTTTGATCCGTAAAATTTTAAGATCGGTTCTGTTACCATTATTATTTCCCATATCGCCGATATACAAGTACAACGAATCGGCGGCAATAGATTCCCAATCAATATTGGGATAATTGGCAATGGTAACTGTTTGCAAGATGGCGCCTGTAGCGGAATCAATCTTATAGATCGAATTCGGATTTCCGCTATCCCCAAAACTCCAGAGACTTCCATCGGTATAACAAAGTCCCGATGATTCCTGCAACTGTCCGGGCAACGAGTGCTTCCCTTCAACGATGATCTTAGCAGCCGGTTTATCAGCCGCAGGTGGATCCGTTGCCGGGTGTGCATTTTTATTACAAGAGGACATGATAATTGGCAACAGGCAATAAGCAATTGCCAAAACCTTCCGGATGATAAACAACCCTGCCCTTCTTTGTCCATTGTCTATTGCCAATTGCCTATTGCCCATTTGTCTATTGTTTATTGTCTATTGATTAATGTTGATTTCCTGAACCATCAGCCTGGTAGCAACCAATATCTTTTCCAGGTTTAACAGCGGCCGTTGCACCAAAGTTGGCATCTACAGGCACATTCACCGGAATGGTAAAGTTGGTATTGCCTTTGCCCAAAGCTGGTGAAGTGGTTTTCAAATGAAAATCGTAGCCATCTACAGAAGCCTGGGTTTGAAAATTCATATTGGGCAAAGGGTAATTCACAAATTGGGGGTTGTTCTGTCCTACCAGTGCCGCTCCATTATATTGCATCCCGAAAGTATAACTGGCGCCCAGGAATGTTTTCATATCGGGCATATCAGTTGATTGCGGATGCGTTACTACTGCCTGCGCCACATTGGTGGGAACGATCTGACCAGCCTGTGCTGCATTATCAACATAGTTCCAGTTATAGCCATACGCTGTCATTGGAATAAAGTCGCCATTGTGCGGGCCAGTGGTATCTGCCAGGTATACCTTAGCAGTTACATCATTTCCGCCGGCTATTCTTGGGCCAAACTGACAATCTACCATCAGGTTGTTATAAGCCAGCGCTCTTGAGTTGTTTTCAACTTCAATTGAACCGCCACGGGCGCCAAAGGTTTTTACATTCCTGTAGCCCATGTTTACATACGTATTGTTGAACATGGCGATCATACACTGTCTGCCGGTGCTGCCATCATTCGCTGATTTGGTACCGTTGGTAGCACCGCCAATGATCAGGTTATAAGCCATGACGCCTTGCGTACCGCCTTTGGCATTCAAACCATCGCCACCTGTTGCGCCACATTTTTCCATGGTATTACGCACCATAAAGATGTCGCCGCCATAATACCTGATCGCATCATCGGGCGTACCATAGATCCAACTATCTTCCATAATGAATTTACCGCTGTAGTTACCGAAGTAAACGGCATATTTATCACCCACTGCAGGACCGGCAAAAGGAATGCTTTGCAAACCAGCGCCGGTGAAATCAAGATGCGTCCATTTGAGCACCAGTAACGGACAGGTAGGACCGCACCAGATACCACCCCAGCCACCTGCATAGGCTGAATCGCTGGTAGCGGTTGATGATCCGGTAGTTTTTGTCCTGGAAGGATCGGTCACTGTAACCGGGGCATCTTTGGTTCCCAAACTAACCAATGTACCATTTACAAAGAAGCAGGCGCCATTTTTAACCTGCACCGTTACGCCTTTTTGTATCAACAGCGTATCGCCAGCGTTAACTGTTACGTTCCCGGTGATGGTGTAGGTAAGACCTGTTTTCATGGTTCCCTTAATAGCGCCGGAGAGCGGAGCGCTATTGTCAACCTGCTGCCCGATCTGGATCTGGGCCGTCGACACTTTGCTGTCGTTTTTTGAACAGGCCGTGAATGCCAATGCAAGCACCAAACTGCAACCTGCAATTATTACATGTTTCATTTGTTGGAAATTTATATGTTAGAATTTAAATCTGAATCCTAGAGAATAGGAAGCATAGTACCGATCGTATTGAACGGTCATATAATCGGTGCTTTCCTGGAACGGCAACTGGGTTTTGGTATGGTAAGCATTGTTATGCTGCTTTATGATCAACCTGAAAGGCGTATTCAACAGGTTATTTGCTTTTACATAAATGATATAATGCTTGCCAAACTGGTGTTGTGCGGAAAAGTCAAGATTGGTGGTTGGTTTTTCCCAGTTGTCGAAACCTTTGTATTGGGAGAGGGTATTAATTCTTTCCCCGGTATAAACAAGCGCCAGCTGGGCATCGGTTTTATTTTTAGCGCTTTTATATAATAAGGAGAAATTGGCTATGTGGGCGCTTTGTCCCTGCAACGGCCGGCGATCGGGCACATTGGTAAATTTAGTAGCATTGTCCGGGGTAAGGTACACATACAATTTGGTGGCGTTGATCACGGAGTTGGTGAAGGTATAATTACCTGATACGCCAAAGTTGCCAAAGTACTTTCTGAAAACCAATTCCACCCCAAAGTTATTGGCTGTACCAAAGTTTTGCGGTGATAAGATGGGCGTAGCGCCATAGTTACCACTGGTGGTTGAATAAGGCGCAAATGCATATTCAATCGGGTTGTTGATGAGCTTGTAAAAAGCACCGATCATAAACTGATCGAGCCCTTTGGGAAATAATTCATAGCGAACATCGAAATTATCTATTACAGTATGCTTGATGTAAGGATTGCCTTCTACCAAATACGTATCGTTGGAACCGCTTTTGTCAGGGAACGGGATCAGGTCGGCAAAGGCCGGACGGAAAATAGACCTGAAATACGAGAAGCGAATGTCTTTGGTTTTGCTGATCGCATATTTGCCCTGCACGCTGGGCAGGAAATCAATAAAGTTGAGGTCTGCCGATTTTCCGGGCAACGCATCATTCAGCGATGACATATAATTCTGGTGCGTATTCTCCACCCGTAAACCACCCAATATTTCAAAACGGCTGCTGAGCTCATATTTCAGCATGCCATAGGCAGCCCATACATTTTCATACGCATGATAAATTCCAGGATTCTGCGCGGCGTTACCCAGTGCCGCGTTGTAGGGAATAAAAGTGAATTTGCTCTCAGGGATGGAAACATATTTCTGGTAAACGGAGTCCTTATCATTCACCGGCGTTAAGCTGTAGGCATTATCAAAGTTATCTCTTTCTTTATGCCGGTACATGCCGCCAAAACCGACCAATGCGGTTCGGGCTGCAATGGTTGTTTTGTAATGGAAATTCAAATAGCCGGCCAGGTCTTTATCTGTATTATGGATCCATTCACGCGATTCATCTTCTGTTTGCAATGTTCCTAAAGTATAGGTGCCGGCGCCGGCATTGGGCGTTACTTTTTGCCCCACAGAAAATTCAGCAATATCAGGCACCTGTCTTTTGGCCAAGGCCCCGGTCAACGACCAATCGGTAGTAAGGTTGCTGAATAATAAGTTACTGCCCTGGAGCGTAATGTTATTGATGGTTTGCAGATCGCTGCGCGTTTCTGTTTTGTTATGGATCGCATAGGGCCCTATGAAATCGTTGGGTAGCGTGTAGCCGCCCAACAACGTATCGCTGGTCAACCGCACCCTTCTTTCATTCAACTGCAGGTGCGTGGCAGAAAGACTGATGGAGTTATTTTTATTTAATGCATAGTCAATTTTGCCTTCTACGCCTGAGCGGTCGATGCGGGAATTGTATTGACGGTAAAAATCATCGGAAACAGCCGGCTGTTGGGCCGTATGATCATTGGGCGCCGGTGGTACCGTAGCGCTTTGTTGTAAGATCTGCGAATTACTTCCCCGGTAAGTATTCTGATAACTGCCTGCTATTATAACCCCCAGCTTATTATGTAAAAACCTGTTTCCCAACGTCAGGTTTACATTTTTGTTTATTGGCGGTTTTGACGCATCTGTCACCAGGTTATTATAGGGAAACGCCTCCACGGGCGCATAGGCGCCGGGGCCCACCAACTCTGCAGGAGATTTACTATTTACTGATGATCTATTAAAAGAATGGAAATCCCGGTTCAAAAAAAGCTGACTGTAGCCTGTACCAATATTGCCCTCTGCGATAAAATGATTGGGCGCACTTCTCATCACCAGGTTCATCACACCACCAGTGGCATCGCCTTCCAGGTCGGGCGTCAATGATTTGATAACTTCTATCCGGTCTAGCAGATCGGCAGGAAAAATATCAAGCGGAACATAGCGGTTGCGGTTATCAGGACTTGGGATCTTGATGCCATTTACCAGCGTCGTGTTATATCTTTTATCCATCCCGCGGATAATGGCATGCTGTCCATCACCATTACTGCTACGTTCTATTGACACACCGCTTATACGCTGCATTACGTTGGCTACAGTAATATCGGGCGAGATAGCAATGGTTTTGGATGAAACGATATTGACGATATTATTGGCCAGTTGTTCTCTTTTCTGGGCGTACTGGTCTGAACCGCCATCGCGTGCCGCTGATTTCGTAACCTCCGATAAGGTTACACCCTCGGGGAAAAGATAAATATCAAATTCCTTTGTTTCAGTTCCCGAAATGATAATGGTTGTATCTATTGCATTATATCCTACATAAGATATTTGCAGTTCGTAGGTCCCATTGTCAAGGCCCTTGAATGAAAAACCTCCGTCCAGTGAAGTAACTACTTTCTTTAATTCATGTTTGATCACTACATTGGCGCCAATCAATTGTTCTTTGGTAACTCCATCATACACATGGCCTTTTATGGTGCCAGCCAATGCGGAGCTGGCGGTAAATAAAAAAGAGAGAACAGCAATTAGTTTTTGGTAATGTGCGCTACTGGTCATCACTATTTTTGATTGTGGTGCAAAAATAGCGCATGACAACAGCCTCTGTCAGCAGCTTTTATGAATTAATACTTTAATGATGTTTCCTTAATTGTATAGTAAAACTATCCTCAGAAAAAAAACAGAATCACCAGTTCAGTACGAAGGAGTGCAGCCCATTGGCAAACAAATAATTGATGTTAATCAAGGAAACCCGGGAAATTTGTTTAACAATGGAAAGTCCAAGTCCATTATGGTTGCTGTTCAACGATTGTTTGTAGAACCGGGAAAAGAGGCGTTTTTGATCTAATGCACCGGCATAACCAGTATTACTGATAACAAGTTGCGTCCCTTCGAGCTTGATGAAAATATGGCCGAACGGGATGTTGTGGTTACTGGCATTGCTCAATAAATTGTTCAGTAAAATATCCAGCAGCTCCGGGTTTATAAACACAGTCGCCTCCTCCAGTTCCCAGGCGGCTTTTATCTGCTGGCTTTCCCACAATTCAGAGAACTGTTCCAGCTTTTCATCAATCTTTGTTTTCAGGTTTATCACCTGTGCTGTATCAAACTGGTGGTTTTCAATTTTTGCCAACAGCAATAATGACTGGTTTAACCGGGTCAGTTTTTTAACTGCAGTAAAGGCGCTCCGCGCCAGCTCACTTTGCTTTTGGGAAAGGTCTTCTTCCTGGATAATCATCTCCAGTTTGGAACGGATAATTGATAAGGGCGTTTGTATTTCGTGCGAGGCGTTCTCGGTAAATTCCCGCAACAACAGGTAATCCTGTTCGGCTTTTTCTGTCGCCATCAACAGGCTTTCATTCATAAAAGCAAACTCATTAATGGTTGTTTCCGGGAAAACTGGCGTACCCGTTTTGCCCAGTTTAAAATTCCGCATCACATCCAACGACTGATAAAAAGGCTTCCAAAGCCGCTTCAGCATGAACCTGTTTATTACAATAGCGATCAATATAGTTATCAAAATAGTGAGCACCGAAATGGTCAGCAAGGTATGCGAAAGATGCCGCATGCCCTCCAAAGGTTTGGCTACCGTTACGCGGTACCAGCTGTTATTAAATTGCAGCGGGAAAGCCATCTTTCTGAAGTTGTGTAGTTTCTTTTCCCGTTTACTATACAGCCGCACCGTTTCAAATTCCTTCGTTGCTTTCTGTTCGCCTGTTGGGTAGAAATTTATCTGTTCTTCATCAAGCGCATACAAGTTTGGCAGCGTATGATACGTGTTTACATACTCTTTTATCTTATCTTCAATACCACCCAGATCGCCATCTATTTCGCGCAACAGTATTACCTTAATAAAGAAGTACAGCGTACAACTGGAAACAAAAAAAATAACGACCATTACCAGCAGGTTGATCAACGAGTAGCGTGTTAATAATTTCATGGCTGCTCATTTACGGTAAACTTATAACCCATGCCATACACCACTTTGATATTGTCGGCACAACCTGCCAGCACCAGTTTCTTTCGTAGATTTTTCAGGTGGGTGTAAATGAAATCGTGGTTATCATTCAAATCAATTTGTTCGCCCCACAAATGTTCAACAATGGCTTCTTTGGTTACCACCTTATTTATATTGCTGGCAAAATACACCAGTAGTTCATATTCCTTGCGGGTAAGATCAATTTCGCCGTTCTTACCTTTTACTATTTTATCCTGGAGATGGATTACCAGGTCACCGGCCATTATTTTATTTTTCCCTTCAAACGATTTGCGGCGAATGATGGCGTTGATGCGGGCAGACAACTCAGGCAAATGAAAGGGCTTGCTTAAATAATCATCTGCACCGAGATTAAGCCCTTCCAGTTTATCATTTAATGAATTTTTTGCCGAGATGATCAATACCCCGTCTACCTTGCCCATTTCTTTTAATTCATTCAGAATTTGTAATCCGTTGCCCATTTGTCCATTGGTCATAGGCAGCGATATGTCCAACAAGATACAATCGTAATTCTTTGTTTGGATCCGCTCCATGGCATCATTAAAATTATAGGCAGGTTCACAAATGAAATTATCCTTTTTAAGATAGGCGCAGATGCTCCTGGATAATTCCATTTGATCTTCAATAACCAATAGTTTCATGTAAAATGTTTAACCGGCAGAAGGTACGCTTAAAAAAAATGCGCAATCCTGAAGGAAATCTGAAGCCAGCCACTCAATTCACCCGGCCCTGTTCTTCTGCGGCGCCACCGGTAGTGTGATTACGTTTCCGGTTATTGGTATCTTTTCCAAAACGATAAGAAAAGGCGATCCCTATTCTTCGCGTATCTGTTTCAACCATGCGCCGGGCAAGCAGGCCCTTTGCAGTGGTATTATCGCGCCTGATCATACTGTAAAATACATCATTGACGCTTACTTTCAGCGTACCTTTTTCTTTCATGATCATTTTCTGTATTCCGCCATTCAAATGCCAAAACGGGTCTGTTTTTGTTTGCCCCTGTAAATGGCTGGTTGCATACAACCCGCTTACTTCTGCACTCCATTTTTTCGACAGGCGAAACTGGTTGCTTATCTCCAGTTCACCGGAATTGATCTTATTATTCACAATTTGATCATCTGCCATTCCTTTATTTATCAAATGAAATACAATAAGCTTTGCATTCACATGCCAGTCTTTCACCAGATCTGCCGACAACCAGGAAACAACATTGAATGAATAATTAAGGCCAAAATTCTCAGGGCGATTCACAAATACATCGCCAACAGGTTGTACTATGAACTGAATAAGGTTGTTGACCTTCAGGTAAGCCAGTTCAACCCCGAAGGTACTTTTATAATCATATTTCAATTCAACGGCATATAAATACTGAGGTTTTAGCCATGGATTTCCTGTAGTATAGGAGTACCGGTCGTTATAAAAAAGAAAGGGATTTAATTGCTGGTAACTGGGTCTGCGGATCCTGGTTCCATAACTAATGGTGATTGTGTGATGACCGGAGGTATCAGCTTTCCAGGAAAAATAAAACGAGGGAAAAAACTTGGTGTAATTCCTTTTAAAAGCCGAATCGGCAATAACTATATTACCAGGCTGACGCCCATGCATCCGGGTATTCTCCATTCTTACGCCGCCTTTTATGGCCCAATGTTTCCATTCTTTAGCGGCGCTTACATACAGCGCGTTGATATTCTCTGTATAGATAAAATGATCTGACCGGCCATAATCGGGTACATAATCGCTCCCTGCCTTTTGCAACCAGCTGTTTTTATAGTTCGTACTTACGTAGGAAGATTTATACCCGGCTTCAAAATTTGCGTTGCCTTTCAATGGAAGGTTGTAATCTGTCTTTGCCGACCAGATATCGATATCAGCGGGCAGCCGGTACAAGATATCATTGGCGCTGCTGAGATTTCCATCTAACCGGTAAACATTGGTTGACAAATACTGACTGCCATTTACATGGATGTTCACATAATCCAGGTCGCCGGTAATTGATGAACCTTTTTCGTTTATGCGGCGAAGCATGTTGAGATTAATGCCCCCGGTGTACCACTGGTAATCACCGGTGGTGTGGCCTATAGCTGTAGAATCCGTTTTTTGATCAGCATTTAATTGATCGCTGTTATAATTCAACTGATCTGATCTGGGTCTGATACCACCCGTTAATAAAATACCGAGCGTGGTTTTGGCAGAAACATAATAATCTATTCCTGCTCTTAAATTGTAGCCATTGGAAGAATAGTGATACCTTCTGTCAAGCAACGTGGTTGAAGTATTATCATAATTTCGCTGACTGGTTTCTCTGGAATACCCCGCATCCCTTGAATACCCAACATTGCCAAATACATTGATCTTGTTATGCCGGTAATTGATATTAAGGGCATCATTACTTCTGGCATATGCGCCCTGGTTATAACCAATACTCATATTCCCATTAAAACCCGGGGTTTTGTTTTTCTTTAGTTGCAGGTTAATAACAGCGCTGCCCGATGCATCGTAGCGTGCAGGCGGATTGCTTATCAATTCAATCTTCTCTACCATCCCCGCCGGCAGGGAGCGTAAATAAGCCGCCAGGTCCTGGGCCGACAAATAAGTTGGTTTGTCATCGATGAGCACCAGCACCCCACCCTTTCCATTTAATTGGATATTCCCATCCATATCTACAAAAACGCCCGGGCTTTTTGACAAGATCTCCAGGGCATTACTACCGGCGGCCGTAATCATCCCATCTACGTTTACTATTATGCGATCTATTTTATGTTTGATTGGCGGCATTTTAGCCGTAACGGTCACTTCTTTTAAAGCTTTGGGTTTGTCTTTTTCCTGGGCATCGCAGGTATGGTGAAGCACAAATAATAAAACCATTGTACAAATTGGAATAAGGGACTTCATACTACTTGTTTTTACAAATTTTATGGGTTGCCCCGACCCTATAAAATCGTTGTGTTGAATGCGGGCAAAATGAGGTTGAACGCCGCCCTTTTCAGGCTTAAAATTTCATCACCGTTTTTGGCCTGTCTGTACCTGATTTCCCCTGGTTAAACATTTTACAACCGGGTTTGCAAAAACTATCGCGATCTTTATAGCATGCGAACAGCATCCCGAAAGATCACCAACGAAGCCCTGGTTATACATGCCATTTTCAGTATGGGTGTAGTAATGCTGGTAATAACAGGCATGTATTATTACTACCATTTTATTCTGGCGAAAATCGGGTTAACCACTTTTGCCTGTCTTTTCTTTCTGGCCTGTATTTATATGGGCAGAGCGCTTTGCATACAATTCTACCTGCGCAATAAACCGTTTCATTTTAGCCTGTATACAGTTTTAACACTGATGGCCATCATCATTATATGGCCCCTGGTCGCAAAAAAGATCTTTGACTCCCCCGGAGACATCATTGAATTCTCCGTTACTACCCTGCCCTTCCTCATTATTGGCCTGGTAATGGGTATTTTTATAAAGTTGATCAGGGCTTCCATTCAAAAACAGATCCAGGCAGCCCGGTTAGCTACCGAACAAAAACAAAGTGAATTGAACCTGCTGCAATCGCAATTGAGCCCGCATTTTCTGTTTAATACGTTGAACAATATCTATGGCATTTCAATAACCCAACATGAACGAGTACCCGCCTTGTTATTAAAACTAAGCAGCCTGTTGCGTTATTCGGTGTACGATACCAAAAATCTGTTTGTATCTATAACGGAAGAACTGGAATATATTCATAATTATCTCAGCTTTGAAAAGCTGAGGTTAAGCGACAGGCTGGTATTACGAACCGAAATAGAAACGATAAATGATCCACGGATCACTATTGCTCCTATGATACTGATCGTATTTATTGAGAACGCCTTCAAACACGCCCGCAACACCCTGGACGAAAAGATCTTCATTGAGATCGACCTGAATGTTACCGGTAATTTTATTGTATTTTCAGTGAGGAACTCATACAGTGAATTAAAACAGGAGAACAGCATCAGCCAGGCAAGCTCGGGCCTGGGGCTTCCCAACACCATCAGGCGGTTGAACCTGTTATATGAAGAAAATTACAAATTGGATCAGTTTATCACAGACAATATGTACATTGTTCAGCTTCGCTTAAAAATAAAATAACAGGTATGTTTAACTGTCTTGTTGTAGACGATGAACCTATTGCGCGGGATATTATAATAAGTTACTGCAGCCATTTGCCACAGCTACGGGTGATAGGCAGCTGCGGCAATGTATTTGAAGCAAAGGATATCCTGTTACAACAACCCATAGATATCCTGTTCCTGGATGTACATATGCCGGTACTGGATGGTATTGGCTTTTTACGAACTCTTAAAAACAGACCGCAGGTTATATTTATTACTGCCTATAAAGAATATGCAGTAGACGCCTTTGAACT
>NZ_JBJMLX010000328.1:0-5450 GCF_045805085.1 Niastella sp. | reverse complement strand
TTTCCGGCATCTATATCGATCGAAGCAGCAATGTTTACATCGGCGCCGCCGGCAAAGGAAATGTCATTCAGGGCTTCGCAGGGGCCATCCTTGCCACCAACCAAACCTCACAGCCGTTCATCACCGACAATATAGTCATTCAAGGGAATATACTGGGCACAGACGAGAGCGGATCCAGCGCCAGTGTTGCGCAACTCAATGGCACCAGCATTTATGCCCTCGACATCACCAATTTGCAGATCGGGGGCCTCAACCCCGGCGAAGGCAATCTGATGAATCAGAGCGGTGACCCATTGGAATATCAGCTCATCGATGCCTCGAACTACGGCTATCTCAATATACAGGGTAACAAAGAAGGCACGGATATTACCGGTAATATCAGACTCTCACCCAATAACACGCCCTTCCTTATTGGTGGCAATGTATTTGTGGGGCAATCCTTCGTCACCACGAATATCATCAATAATGTCAGCATCGGCGGCTACAAGATCGAGTTTACACGTAGCCGTTTCGTTATACAGGGAAATCACATCGGTGTGGGACCGGACAATGTCACAAATCTTCTTAGCGGGGCAATCATTACTAATGGAGATAATATCTTGGTGAGTAATTGTGGTCCAGGTCTTATCGGCGGCCCCGATCCAGGTAAAAAAAACTATATAGCCAACAATAAAAATGGGGTGGTCGAAGAGTGGTGCAGCCCCGTCACGATCTCTCAAAACAGCTTTTTCTGCAATGCCACCGGCATCGTATTCGACCCGAACTATCCTCACCCTTCCCCCTACGCGAACATCACCGTCCTGACACCCGGCACCGTTGGCGGCACCGCCCTGGCCAATTCTACCATCGAGCTCTTCTATGATGACGAATGCCCCGGCTGCGAAGGAAAGACTTACATTGGCACTACTACCGCCGACAACGCCGGTAACTGGAACTATTCCCTTCCTGCCACTGGCGCCATCGTGGCCACCGCCACAGATACCTATGGCGCTACTTCTGCCTTTTCCACCGCTACCATCAATACGACCAACATTGTTGTGCAGAACGCCACCTGCGGCCACCGCAACGGCTCCATCAAAAACATCCAGGTCTCCAGCGGAACAGAATGGTACTGGGAGGACGCGGCCGGAAATGTCATCTCTACCAGCCTCGACCTTACGAACATTGGTCCCGGTACATATACCTTTGTAACTTCCATCGGCGGCCAGGCTTGTGATGCCAGCAGCATCCCCTATACAGTCACCAATGTCACCCTGCCCGCATTCGATCCTGCCTCCATTACGGTAAACTCACCCAGTTGCGGGCAGGTATCCGGTTCGCTTTCCTTGTCCGGCACATTCGATGCTGCAACAACCTATAGTTGGCTAAACGCAGGGGGCACCATTTGCCCGGATTTTAGCGTCGCGAATCCATTACAGGGATTGGCACCGGGGACCTACACGATGCAGCTCGCGCTTAAAAAGGACCCGACCTGCGTTGCACAATATGGTCCCTATACAATCACTTCCACGACCGCCCCTTCGCTTATCACCACATCGGTCAGCGTGATCGGCACTACCTGCGGCAATGCCAATGGATCGGTGACCGGAATGAGCTATCGGAACGCGGCGCCACCTGTTTTCTTGGCCTGGCAAAACGATCAGGGAGCCACCGTCTCCACCACGCTCGATCTCATCCACGCAAAAGCCGGCAATTACCGATTCGTGTTTAAGGACGGCGGCGGCTGTGATACTCTCTTTTCTCAATTATATACGATCCCGGACAACGGCACGATCACCTTCGACGCCAATGCAATGGTGATTAACCCTGCATCATGCGAAAAACCAAATGGCTCCATCACCGGCATCGTTGTGACGAATGCGGCTGTCTATAGCTGGTCAAATACTGGCAATAGCAATATCGTAGGCACAGCCCCCGACCTCACAGGTATCGCCGGCGGTGACTATCAACTCACCATGAGCAATGCCCTCGGCTGCCAGACACAGACACCGGTCCTCACTGTCCCGCAGATCCCCAAACCCTCCTTCGATTATAGCTTGCTAAAGGAGCATAATGACACCTGCAATGCCGGCATCGGGTCGATCAGCGATTTGCAAATGATCGATGCTGCCCGCACCTATACCTGGAATTGGTATACGGCAGGCAGCAATGCCGCTCCGATCGCCACCACAGCAGGCCATTTGGACAACCTTAAAGCAGGGGATTATAAGGCTGTTGTCACCGATCAATACGCATGTACGGTAACGGGTAATACGCTAACCATCGGCGATATCCAGCTCTCGCCTCAGATGCCGCCAATCGCCAGTCAGTATATCCCCAGAAATACCGCAACCACCATCATCATCGACAAGCCGCAACGGGGCGAGTACATCTTACTCGGTGTCCCTTCGTTTGGCGCGGCCGTCCTCGACACATCCGCATCCGGCATACTGCATACACCCATTATTCCAAAGGATGAGATGTTATATGTCGGATTTACGCGGGGCGATTGTAGCAGCGCCCTTGCGCCCGTAGCCATCAGGGTTTTTGATTCGGTACGCATCTTCGTCCCCAATGCCTTCACCCCCAACGGCGACGGCGCTAATGACCGCTGGCATCTCATCATTCAGGGCCTTACCAAAAAAATTCAGGTAAATGTGTTCGACCGCTGGGGTAGAATGGTTTTCAGCAGCAACGATCCCAATCTATCCTGGGACGGTACCGCCGGCGGCCAACCGCTCACCGGCACCTTCGTCTACATGCTCGCTGGGGTGGATTATTACGATAGGCCATTCCTGCTAAAAGGCACCCTCATTATTATCCGTTAAATTGGAAGCCTCCGGCTCCTCGCGCAAATGCAAAATGCCCAGCTTAAAAGCTGGGCACCGATGCCATTGCGTTTGCGGGCTGTAGGTTACAACTTTCGAACCTGTTTGTGGAGGATCTTAATAAAATAGAAAATTTCTGCAATGGGTATTTAATAAAGATTCAAAGATCAAAGTGAAAAAGGCATATGTGTCGGTGATGGGGATTGTGTTCGAACAAAAAGCTATTTGAATTTTATCGTGATCTCCATTCAGTATGTTTTAATGTTATCGTATAAGAATGACTGCGGAAATAAGTGAATCACACCAACTTACAGCAAAAAAAGCAGAGAGCGGGGGAAATAAACCTACCCTACTCCATATTGTTAGTCAATTAATTGAGCGCTGAAAATGTAAGGCTCCATTGATGACGCGTGTGTGAAATGATGAAATCAAATAAAGAAAGAGGGATTCGACACTACACTTTGGTGTGATTAGGAGCGATGATGCCATCATAAGTTCTTTGATCCAGATCATGAACGACAAGTTTGATGGGTATGCGACAGGCGAAGCTATCTAATTAACATTGAAGGAGGCACGGAATTCCAGTGGAGACTGGTTCGTTTTTGTTTTGAAGAGCCTGTTAAAGGATTGTGCGTGTTTAAATCCTAACTGGTAGGAAACCTCAGCAACGGATAAGCTGGTCGTGGACAGTTTTTCCTTGGCAACCTCTATCAATTTTTCATGGATATACTGTTGCGTGCTCTGGCCTGTGACGGTACTAAGTAAGGTGCTGAGGTATTTTGGGGATAGGTGTAGTTGGTCGGCAATGTATTGAACAGTGGGCAATCCTTTCGCAATCAGTTCATGAGTATTGAAGTATTGATCAAGCAGTTCTGCCAGTTTACCAACCAACTGCTGGTTGGTTTTTTCCCGGGTAATGAACTGCCGGTTGTAGAAACGCTCTGCGTAGGTAAGCAGGCTTTCTATTTGCGTGATAATGATCTTTTTGCTGAATTTATCAATGTTGTTATGATATTCCTGTATGATGTTTTCTATGATGTTATTGATGATGGTTTCTTCTTTGGCAGAAAGAAATAGCGCTTCCCTGATGGAATAGTCCCAAAAGTTGTACTGCTTGATGACTTTAGCAAGTGGCGTATTCCATAAGAAATCAGGATGAATGTATATCACCCATCCTGATCTTTTGGTTTCTATTGTTTCTTCATTAATGCCGATGCTGAAGACCTGCCGTGGGGACATGAATGACATGATGCCTTCATTGAAGTCGAGATATTGCTGTCCATACTTAACCTTCACATTCGACATTCTTTTCACCGCGATACTATAGAAGTCCATAGTCATATTCACAGGTTCTTCCTCCTGCATTTGCATAGGTGTAGAGATGTCTATGATACCGAACAACGGATGATTGGGGCGGGGCAGTCCCCTGTATTCATGAAATTCGCTGATGGTTTTAAAATGTCTCATGCTCTCTTAGTCTTTTATGATCTCCAGCACCAGTTTACCGCGTACATGACCGGCTTCATTTTCCCTGTGTGCTTCAGCAACCTGCTCCAGCGGAAATACTTTGCTTATTGTTACTTTCAGTTTGCCTTCCTCTATCATAGTTGCCATCTCCTTTAAACTATCATAAGTTTGAAATCCTACGAGCTCGCCGGTAGCCTGTTTTGCTGCAAGAGCTGCTTTTACGTCTTCGGCATACGGAAAATCAAGTTGCGAGCATACCAGTATACCTTCCTGCCTTAATACTTGTACGAATTTAAGACGGGTCTCGTTATCACGCACCGGTGAGGCATCAAAGATCACGTCTATGTCTTTCAGGATTTTTTCCCAAGGCTGGCTCCTGTAGTCAATGGCTTCATCGGCTCCCAGTTCTTTCAGAAAGGCCAGATTATGCGACGAAGCAGTGCCTATTACATACGCCCCTTTTGCTTTGGCGATCTGTATGGCCAGACTCCCCACTCCTCCTGCTGCGCCATGAATGAGTATCTTATGGCCTGGCTGTATCTTGCCATAATCGACTACCCCTCTCCAGGCCGTGGTACCAGCTAAAGGTATACCTGCCGCTTCTATGAAGGTAAGGTTTTGTGGTTTGATGGCTACCGATGTTGCTTTAGCCACAAAGTATTCGGCATAGCTGCCATCGCCGGGAAAGTTGGGAATGCCGTATACTTTATCACCTTTTTGAAAGCTGGTGACCTCAGCTCCAACTTCCTCTATGATGCCAGCAGCATCCCACCCCGGCGTAAGGGGCAGTTGCAGATATGGCCTCAGGATGTCATTGCCACCTCTTCTGATACTGCAGTCGACTATGTTTACACCACTTGCATAGGTCTTTACCAATACTTCATCCGATGCCGGTTTGGGTCGTGCTGTTTCTTCCAGTTTCATGACTTCTGGTTCTCCAAATTCATAAATCCTTATTGCTTTCATTGTTGCTTTTTTTGATGATGTAAAGCTCTATGATCGGAGGGGAATGAATGTAACCAAAGGTTTGTTTGTTGTAACCGGAAGTCTCTTTTCGAGCCCCCTGGGCGAACAGCATGACGAGATTGTAAAACGGCTGCATACAATGACATGCATCAGGCTGTCCCTTTCAGCGGAGAGAGAGGGATTAGCTACGCTGATCCCTGGGTAGGGGCT
>NZ_JBJMLX010000327.1:0-70434 GCF_045805085.1 Niastella sp. | reverse complement strand
TGACGAGTTGACCAGGGAATAACCAGTTACCCGGTTCCGTTTACCGGTTTGGATCCACCCTAAGCAAAGACTCAGCCGACCCTTCTTCGCAAACGCTTCGCAAATCCTTCGCAAATTTGCGAAGAAGCCTAAGAGGAGTTCCGAAGGATTCTAAAAGGATTTGCGAAGAAATTGGCCTCCCACCCTCCTCCTTACATGATCCCAGGCATATCCAAGAGGTCTGAACTGGGATTTATGGGATGGCGGGACGTTTGGGATTGTACGAGACAGACTGTAGCGGAATGCTCAGGTAGTTGTCTAACAGTGGTCAGAGAGTTGTCTGGGAGTTGTCTGGGAATGCTCATACGCCTGAGCAGTTCCAGAGAATACCCTGAGAGTGTCCAGAGAATACCCAGGCAATTCCCCTACAGTTTAACTACCATCCTGCCGGTACCAATCTCCCATTCACTCCATCCATCACCTAAATCCCAGTTCAGACTTCTTCCGGAGGCTAGTATTGGCTATAGCGATTGAGAAAAATTTAGCAGTGCAAAATGACGATCAGTATTAAATTTAATTTCCACTGAAGTTATAAGGTTTCTATATCGATATAGATTTAAATAAGAAACAGTTCATTGACAATTCCAATTGAAAAGTCTAAAAAAACTGTTCTTGCGCATCTCTGCGTAAGGCAAACACTATTCTTTTTTCTGAGTTTACTACTTCTTACTACCAATTCTGTACTGAAAACTAATATAAGGAGGAAGGGTTGCTGCCAGCTTTTGGGTAGCAATGGCCACCTGGTTGCGAACGGTGAGAACAGAGACCTGGAGAATATCGGCTACTTCTTTATAACGCATGCCATCTTCTTTCACCATTTGAAAAATGAGCCGGCATTGTGGTGGTAATTGTCTGATTGTTTGCTGAATGGTATTGATGAGATCGGCGGAGATACATAGTTCTTCGGGATTATCGAGGCTGATGACCGTTTCCAGATCCATTTCATCGAGACTGGCAACGGGGTTCTTGAAATGGCGGGTAATATAATTAAGACAAAAGTTCTTCGCTATCTGATACAGATATACTTTCAGATTAGCGATCTCAGGTAATTTATTCCTGATCTGCCATAATTTAATGAACACATCTGACACAATTTCTTCAGCTGCTTCGGCCGACTTTACAAAAGAAAAGCAAAAACGATGGAGATTATGAAAGAAGAGATTGTACAGCTCGTGATAAGCTTGCATATCTTCATACAAAGCAATCCGCTCCTGGAGCGACCTGATATGATTGGGATCATTCAAAATGGCAAGTTCTGGTTTTATCGCAAGCCTAATTTCAGATAAAATAATTACATCTGCAAAAAATTTAGCATTGGTGATGGATAAAAGGTCAATAATACAGTTGCATCCCACACGCTGTATTAACTTATAAAATGATTACAAAAACAACATTTTTTACACCTCTAAATTCCCCAATAAATTCAAAAATTAATTATTCTATAAGCTTTACTTATCTTTCCGATCGTATTTTTGAAAGCTTAGCACATATTACGATATTATGAAGAAAGTACTTTTTGCAGCTATCGTTTTACTGACCGCCCTGGCTGCCTGTAACGACAATCCTGATGCAGGCGCCAACAATGCCGGCGATTCCAATAATAACGCCAATGCAGCCCCTCCGGCTATTCAATATGCAGTAGTTAATAAATACCCCCACGACACCGCCTATTTTACCGAAGGCCTGGAGTTCTATAAAGGTCAATTGTTCGAAAGCTCAGGGGGCAATGCCGATGAAAGCCCCTACCCCTCTGAATTTGGCATCGCCGATCTGAAAACCGGAAAGGCGACTCCCAAAGTAAAGCTGGATAAAACCAAATATTTCGGTGAAGGCATTACCTTTTTCAATGATAAACTGTACCACCTTACCTGGACCAGCGGGGTTGGTTTTGTATACGACGCCAATACGTTCAAACTGATAAGAGAGTTCAAGATCCCTGCCAAGGAAGGCTGGGGACTTACACACGATTCCACCCACCTGATCATGAGCGATGGCAGCAGCAACCTGTATTACCTCACTCCTGACTCGCTTAAAGTGGCCAACATTCTGCGGGTAACGGATAACAACGGCCCCGTAACCAATATCAACGAGCTGGAGTACGTAAACGGGTATATTTATGCCAACCAGTGGGAAACAACGTATATCCTGAAAATAGACCCTAATACGGGTAGTGTGATTGGAAAGATCAACCTGGATAATCTGCAGAAAGAAGCGGCCGCACTGCGTCCTGGCGCCGATGTGTTAAACGGCATTGCCTACAACAAAGAGACCAACCAACTGCTGGTTACCGGCAAAAGATGGCCTTATTTATATGAGATTAAAGTGCAGTAATTATTTACCGATAACGTAGATCAGCGAACTGCACTGTTCCTTATGAAAAAGCGTGTTTAAATTGGAGATGGAGCCCATGATACCGCCTTTGAGCACGCTTTCTTTCCCTGTTTTGTATTTCTCACTCAGCATGCTTACATAAAAGCTATCGAACCACATGGGTTTTACCGCGCGTAAACTGAGCCCATGTTTTTCAACCAGTAACCGCATTGATTCAGGCGAGAAATGATACAGGTGGCGGGGCACATCGTAGGCAGCCCAGTTTTCTCCGTATTTCGAAGCATCGAGGCTGGTATAGTTAGGCACGGCGATGAAAAGGGCGCCTTGGGGACGCAGTAATTCTTTCAGCCGGTACATATATTCATTCAACAGGTGCACATGCTCCAGCACATGCCACATGGTGATAATATCAAAATTGCCTAAAGCAGGATCAAAGAATTTATCGGGCGGGTATACATACAAACCATACTGTTTAACGGCAATTTCCCGGGCTACTTCACTTGGTTCAACCCCTTCCACCGCCCAGCCATGCTGCCGCATATGGTCCATAAACGAGCCTATTCCACAACCAACATCCAGCAGGCGGGGCATGCTTTCGGCATTGGTATAAGATTGCACCAGTTTCCTTTTATTTTTCAAACTACGTTCGCGCACTCGAAGGTATAACCTGTTCACCAGTCCTTTGCTGGTATTACTGTGTGATATATAATCATCCGACTGATAATAAGCGGCTATATCATCCTGTTGGGGCACGTCCTGCGTAAATCGCATGGTACAACGGCTACATTCCCAGATCTCAAATGTCTTATGCGATACGGTATGGTCCTTTGTTGCCAAAACGCGATGTATGTCTGACGAATCGCAGGCAGGGCAGGTGGTATAATGTATAAGTGACGACATCAGATTTTTATGACCTGCAAAGAAAAGAAAGAATCCCTTTAGTTTAAAAGAAAATTAAGGGGCTGCGTTGATCGGTTGGTGGTTTCCGGCGGCGGAAGTAACAAATCCGCTTTTATACACCCTGAAAAAGATCATCCCCAATGCCAATGCAGCTATAATTAAGGCAAAAAACCACCAGCCTTTCTTTTTTGGCTTTTCTTCCTCCCATGGATAATGATAAGGCTCGTTAGGGTTCGGCGCCTGCTCATCGCCCGATACAACATTATTCTCCTCTGTTGCAGTTGTGGGGCCGCTGTCTATGTTAGAGATCTTGCGGGTCACTTCCTGGTCGCCCACCAGCATGGTATGCTGCGTGTGAGTATGTATTACGCGATTGGCCGGCGTTGGTTCCTGTAAACCGGGAATACGACCGGCAGATTCAAATACAATTTCTCCCGAGATATCTTTTTTCAGGGTCCCTATGCCTTCCCACTCAACGATATTCCCATCGCGCAATTTGCTGCGTAGTTCATAGGCCCATTCATTATACCATTTAATGGCTTCATAATCGGCAATGTTCTGCTGCTTGGCCAGATAGGTGAAAAAATCTTTATCCGGAGCATCAAAATATTTATCGAAACGGAAATGATAGTCTGGGGGTAGAATACGACGGTTCACAAAGTCAGTTTGCGCCGGAATGCGCTCAATATACATTGAACCCAGCCCCGGAATACTGATGCTTTTATGTTGAAGCAGATAACTTACCAACACATTATTCATAATAAATATCCTTTGTTTACTTCTGCAAAGAACAAAAAATTTCCGGTAATGGAAACACAAAGTTTATCCCCAATACGAAATAGACAATTGACTCCCTATTTCGTATTAAATGAATAAGTTAGACCACCCATAAAGCTAAATCCAAATACATGGTACTGGTTCCAGCGCTGGTAATCCTGATTTAACAAATTATTAAGCTGAATCCATAAATTAAAGTTCTTAGTGATCTTATACTCCACGCCTGCATTCAGATCGAAGGCCTTATCGCCTTTAAAGGTCTCGCCAGTTTTGCCGAGGTACCTTGGCTTGTTCCAGGCCCACAGTTCAGTATAAAAGAACAGGTCTTTCACCATCTGCCAGTGAATGGCAGCATTGAACTCCACGGGAATTAACCCATAGGCGCCACCTTGCTGCTCCAGCTTATAGTAATTATTCCAGGTAAGGCCGGCGATAGCGCTGAATTCCTCCCCAATGGTATAACCCAGTTCACCATGTAATTGCAGGTTATTCATCCTTGGTTCATAAAGGGTCAGGAAATTTTTGCCGGTAGAATCTGTTATATAATTATTGACAAACAAGGGCATGTTGTGATAGGTAATCAGGCCCAGTTTGGTTGAATAAGAAAAATGATCGCCCAACGATCCTTTTATGCCTCCATACATTTCAATGGTACGGGTATTCATCAGGGTATCGGGCTGCGCTAACCAGGGATTGATGGACGCGAAACGCTGGTACGAACCTTTTTGATAGCCCCCTACCCAACCCAATTGCAGGGTGAATTTTTTATCGTCCGTAGTGATATCTGCCATGATATCGGGCAACATATGAAAATCCTTGTGGTCCCAGATGGGCAAAATACCGGCATGCAAATACACGTTATCAGTTTTAACCGAAAGTGCTGCTGCCAACTGGTATAAATTATTCTGAATGGTTGTTTTATTGCCTTTATCGCCAAACTTATAATTGGTGAGGTCAGCAGTAGCGCCAAGGCCGAAAGCGAATTTCTCCCCAAAGGTCTTTTCCAGCGGCAGGTTCACAACCGTATTGGTTTCACTTCCTTTAGAGGTGTTGCTGATCTTGTCGCTAAAGCCGCTTACCTTAATGCTGGGGTGGTAATTCAATCCATATTCAGTGGGTGCAATATTGCGGAAATCAATCTTCCCTTCAATGGTTTGAAAGCGTTGCTGCAGATCGTCTTTGGTATATTTATTTTTAAGTGAATCGGGCTGGAACCCATATAAATAATAATCATCGCTGCGGAAACCTAAACTACCATTCCACTCCATATTCTTGGTGGTTTTATAGGTAGCCGAGGCGCCTACACTGGTTTGACTGTTCTTTTGGAAGGGCAGATCGCCTTTTGACGTATAGTGATTGGCGAATAAATTAAAGAAGGTTTGTTTGCCATCGCCAAAGCTGAACCCGGCTTTTATATATGGCTGATGAATGTTACCAATACCTGCTTTTATAAAATTGCTGTATTGCCAGGAGTTGATCGAATCTACTTTCAACGCCACCGGACTTACTCCTGCAGGCTGATAATTGAAAAATAAATTCTGCGCGGGTATATTGTAAATGAGCCTGGGCTTGGTAGTATCTACCGCAGGTTCGGTTGCATTAAAATTGATCTTTGATGCTTCCCGTAATACCGGTTTAAATTGAGAGGTTACATCAATGGTCTTTCCTTTATTGGGCTCCTGCGCCTGCGCGGTAGCTGCGGCAAGAATACCAGTTAAGAAAACTATTGCTTTAAATTGTTTATTCATCTGGAAAATGATAATTCGTGAATGGTGAATGGGCGTCTCCCTGAAACCTGTAACCTGAAACTTGTAACTGGCTCCCCCTTTAAGGGGCTGGGGTTACCCCCCTACCTTACTATTCTTCTTCTCTTCCTCCTGTGCTTGTTTCAACTTACGGTCCGCTTCCTGACGCAGATCTTCGAGTTTGGCATTGTCTACAATACTTTGGAATGTAGCCTTGGCATTGAAATAATCCTTTTGTTTCAGGTAAACATCACCCAGTAACAAATAGGCTTTGGTTACCCATGTTTCGTAGGAACCTGATTTGTTCACCACTTCAAACGCCGCTTTTTCTGCATCGCTCAGTCGGTCCTGCACAAAGAAACAATTAGCAATTTCATACCGTGCTTCTGCACCATAGGCCGATTTGTTCAACGAAACAACCTGGCGGTAATAACTGATCGCCTGCTCATACTGGTTGGATGCCTGGAACGATTTGGCGATGGCCATATTCGCAATCACTTTATCATCGGAACCAATGCCTTTCTGCGTCAACAGGTCTTTTGCATTGGTAACGGCCTCATTCCATTTTTGTAACTGGAACTGGCTGCGTAACAACCCACGCATGGCTTCCAGTTTGTTCTCCTGCGAAGTGGCGAACTCTTTCAGCTTGGTAAAATATTTCTCCGATTTCTCGTAATTCTTCAGCTCAAAGAAGTTCAGTCGTGCCGCATTCAGCAAAGCCTTTTCACCAAATTTATTGGGCACCAGGTCTGAAAGTTTCTCATACCCTTCGGCGGCTTTTGCGTAATCTTTTGCGTTATTAAAAATTTCACTCTTGTAGTATAATGCTTCCAGGGCAAATTTGCCATCGGGGAAACGGGTAAGATATTCCTCAAATTTTTTAGCTGCTGCCGGGAAATTGCCATTGTTGAATTGCACTTCCGCCTGCTGATACATCAGCTCATCTTCCTGGTTGCTGGTAATTTCCTTACCCATTGAACGGGCAAAGGCTACGTATTCACTTGTTTTACCCTGTTCTACATATATAATACGGGCATTCTCCAATGCAGCATCAGCTTCCGGTGAGTTGGGGAACTGTTGCAGTACGGTAGTATATTGTTTCAGCGCTTCATTGTCGTTATTCAGATTATAATTAGCGATCCCCATTTTCAGATAAGCCTTGGGCTTTAATGATGAAAGCGGGTCGCTGATCACATTCTTTAAATAGGGAATGGCTTCGCGGAACTGTTCAGCTGCGATATAGGTGTTGGCCACTTCCATGTTGGCATCGGCCGACAAATTCGATTGCGGATAACGTCGGTTGATGGTAGCCAACAGGTTGATCTTTTCCTTTTCATTGCTTACCCCGGTGATCATGGCTTTTTGAAAGGTAGCATAGTCGCCAGCCGCCCAGCTATAACTGATCACTTTGTCATACATCGCCAGCGCCTGTTTGAAATTGCGGTTCATATAGTAACAATCGGCGCTGCGCACATAGGCATCCTGCTCCAGCGTACCGGCATTGATCTTGGGGTCTTTTACCACTTTTTCAAAAAATCCCAGCGCCTGGCTATAGTTCTCTCTTTTCAAAAAGCAATACCCCAGGTTGTAATTGGCATTGGCCGGATTTATTTCTATATAAGAAATGGGACGTTTCAGGTATTCGAAGAAGTAGCGGATGGCATCATCCAGTTTATTCAACCGGTAAGAGATCTCTCCTTTCCAGAATTGTATTTGTGGTAATACGGCTGTATTGTTCGCGTCTGCCTCAGCTTTAGTAAGCAGGTCGCCGGCGCTTACCAGCATACCATCGTTTATTAATTCAGTGGCCCGGCCGTATAATACCACAGGGTATAATTTGCGGGCATTGGCCGATGGGTTCTTTACACTTTCCAGTAAAGTAAGGGCGTCCTTATAGTTATTGGTGCTGGCCAGCATGTTTACCAGCAATTCCTTGGCTTCGTTGTTGTATTCTGATTGCGGATACTTGTTCAAAAATTCCTGTAACTCATCCAGGGCTACGTCCTGGTAACCGAGTTCGTAAGACAATTTTGCGTAATTATATTGGGAAACTTCCTGTTGTTTTGCGTTGCTGCTGTTGCGGGCGCACATCAGGAATGCGTTACGGGCATTGGCTTTTTGACCTGTTTTTAAATAAGCGTCACCCAGCAGGTACATGGCGTTTTGCGCCAGTGAATCTTCTTTTCCGCTGATTTGTTTGAACCCGTTTATTGCTTTATTCCAGTTCTTTGCTTCATAGTAACAATAAGAGAGCTCGTAAATATCCTCGCGTTTTACACTGTCGGCCTTGTTCACATATGTTTCCAGGTAAGGCAGTGCTTTATCAAACTGCTTTTTCTCAAAATAGGCATGCCCCACCATCTGGCGCATTTGATTTTCATTGGTCAGGTTGCCTCTTTTCAATTTTGCTTCGGCATATTGCAGGGCCTGCTCTTTTTGTCCCAGCGAATATTTGATACCCGCAATGTAAAAAGGCACTACCTTGCCATAAGTGGGGTGATCTTCCACCACTGAAAAGGCAGTGAGCGCATCGTTATAGCGTTTTTCGTAAAAACAAATAAAGCCATAATAATAGTTGGCATCGGCATAATTGGGATCTTTTTTATCCTGCCTAATGACATCAAACTTAGGTTTGGCCTTATCATATTGCTTTAACGTAAAGTATACATACCCCTGATGAAACTTCATATCGGCCACTTCCCGGTTACTCAGGTTGGCGATACTGGTAGTTTCGTATAAAGAACCGGCCGCTGCCAGATCATCTTTACGGAAGTAATATTCCGCCAGATGAAAGCTCATCATCTGCACCCGGGCCACATTATCTTCCGTTTCAATAAATTTTTGTGCCTGCACTACGGCGCCTTCCTCATTTTGCTTCAACGCACAAACGATCGTGTAATACTTTATTTCCTGATAGGTAATAGCCTGGCTGCTACGGTCGGCAGATGTTTGTTGTAATTGCAGGTCTTTTAATAAAGGATATGCCAGACTGTACTGCTCCCGCTGATAGAACTCTTTAGCTTGCTTGAAAGTTGCCTGGGGATCTGTTATTACACGGGTTTGCTGGGCATAGGAAAAATGAAAAAGACCTAAGAGGGTTATGAGAGCTGTCGTTTGTTTCATTCCAGTGTCCTTAAGGTGATAGGTAAAACTTCGTAAAGGTTCTAAATATTTAACCTTAAACCAAACATCGTTCCAAACAGTTGTGGATAAGTAGGAGGATTAACAATTCTTTTTAATACTAAATGTGAAAAAAACAAATACCCTATTTTTGAGCTACCTTAAAAACGAACTCATGAAAAGACTATTGAGCACCGCCTGTTCTGAAACTTCCTTTAACATCGCCGTATTGATACTCCGGGTAACTTTCGGCTTACTGCTTCTTGTCAATCATGGAATTGACAAACTGAAGCATTTTGCCGAAAAACAGGGCAGCTTTCCCGATCCCTTTCACATTGGTCATATGCCAACACTGATGATGGTTCTTTTTGCAGAAGTGTTTTGCACTGTATTTATAGTGCTGGGACTGTTCACCCGTATTATGGCCATTCCCGTTGTTATCAACTTTGCAGTAATTGTTTTCCTGGTTAATAAAGGTTATTCGGGCCAGGCCGAAAGCGGCGTTTTTTATCTTGCCGCCTTTTTTAGCGTTTTATTAATGGGCCCGGGCAAATACAGCATCGATGGCGCGATGGGGAAATAGATCGTGAATGGTGAGTGGTGAATGGTGAATGGAGTCTGAGATTTGGAATTCAGAAATAATAGGAAAACTCAAAAATTCGCGAGCTATTCACCATTGACCATTCACCATTGACCTTCTTCATTTACCACAAATTACCCTCCCAACTCACAATTGCATGTTTACAACTGAAACGCAGATACGTGTTCGTTATGCCGAAACCGACCAGATGAATGTAGTGTACTATGGAAATTATGCCCAGTACTTTGAGGTTGGCCGCGCAGAATCTATTCGCCAGTTGGGTTTTACCTATAAAGACATGGAAGCGATGGGTGTTATTATGCCCGTTGTGGAAATGCATTGCCGCTACCTGCGTACGGCCCATTACGACGATCTGCTGACCATCAGGACCACATTGAAGGAACTACCCACCGATCATAAAATTGAATTTCATGTGGAAGTTCTCAATGAGAACAAGAAATTGTTAACCGTTGGGCGCGTGGTGCTCTTTTTTGTAACCGCTAAGGAAATGCAGAAGACGACGATGCCTGTACAGCTATACGATAAATTGAAGCCTTATTTCTAGGTGGGTCATCCGCCAGCTGGCGGATGGCTCTTACATGCTATCAAGGTGAGCCGCCCTTTAAGGGCGACCCACCTCATACCTTAGCTACTTTAACATATCCAACACACCATACATTTTCTTTACTATCTCCACCGGCGATCCGTCGTAATTATTCACGATGATAGAAAAAACGTATTGTTTGCCATCTTTAGCGGTATGATAACCCGCAAAGGCACGCGCCCCGCCAATGGAGCCGCTTTTCATTTTCATGCCATTATATTCGGGCAGGGCATTATAAAATGCGGGGTACCACGGCCGCGTTCTGGCATATTCCAACACTTTCACTTCGGCCATAGTAGTTACCCTGTTCTGGGGCGATAAGCCACTGCCATCGATCATATGCACGGCTCCTTTATCTATTCCCCGTTCACTCCAGAAAGTACGCACCAGTTCAACGCCATCTTCTGTTGTACCCACACCGTTTTTTTCCCGCGCCATGGTTTTTATCAGCACTTCGCCATACATGTTAATGCTTTTGCGCAGGAACCAGTAATTGATGCTGTCAATAGGTGGCGACAAAAGCGTAATTAATTCCTGTTGCATCGCCGGCCAGTTTTCATTATTCCCCCTGCTTTGCGCATAGCTTTTATAGCGGCCGGTCACGGGAATATTTTGTTTTGATAATAGATCTTCCAGTACATGGGAAAATTGTAATGGTGCATTGGGGAAAGCGCCTGAGATCACAAACGGTTCATTTCCCCCGGGAACCGTGCCCTCGGTAAACCCGCTCACGGAATACGGCGCCATGTAGATGTATCCATTATCGCCACTCCCCTTTTTACCGGTAATGATCCGGTTATTGAGCGCAGCCGACTGCAATTGGGGAATTGTTTTTACAATTTTTGTTGGGTCGCCTTCTTTTTGTCCGGGCTGCAATTGCAGGTCATATTGATTTTCGCGCCAGTTAATGGCCCAGCATCCTGCGCCGTAATAATTACCAATATCATCCCAGATCCAGCCACCGGGTATGGGTTGAATGGAAAAGGCCGAATCGTTCAGCAATACATCCCCATTGATCTTTGTAATGTTGCGCTGTTGAAGGGCTGAAGCTATTTTCCTGCAAACCACTTCTTCTTTGGTATCGTTCCAGCGCCAGCTGCCCAGTGTAGGATCTCCATAGCCGTTAATATGCAGGTTGCCATTCAACATCCCGTTCTCAATTTTGCCATCATAGCCCAGCACTGTTTTGTAGCGGTAAGTGCTGCCCAGCAGTTCAAATGAAGCGGCACTGGTAAACAGTTTCTGGGTACTGGCAGCGGCCAGTCCCAACTGGGCATTGTGCTCGTAAACCGGTTTTCCGGTCTTTGCATCGGTCACATATAAACTGATGATGCCATGCTGCATCTGGGCATCTGCTTCAAACTGCTTTACTGCATTCGCCAGTTTTACCGGAATGGTTTGCGCTTTACCTGTACTTACAAGCGTTGTAATAAAAACGACCAGGAGTAACTTTTTCATGGATAAGTTATTTGAATGATGGAAATTAGTGAAAAGTGGGATTTTTCGTTAGAGAAGTTATTTGCACAAACCTGCAGGTTGATGAGTTGACAGGTTAACAAGTTGAAAAGTTAACACGTTAACAAGTTGACAAGTTAACAAGTTGACATGTGATTGAAGTGAGGCGTTTTCGGTAAGAAAGAGAAGGTTGATAAGGTTGAGAGAGTTGATATTGATAAAGGGACCGGGAAACAAGGAAAGGCTTTCAACACAGAATTTGCTTTGCCGCGTTGCGGCCCTCTGCCTTCTGCCCTTTGCCTTCTGCCCTTTGCCTTTCCCGATTCACCGCATTAACTTACATTTGTCCCGAATAAATAGCTATGGAAAAAATAGTCGCCTCCATTATAACCATTGGTGATGAATTGCTGATAGGCCAGGTAATAGATACCAACAGCGCTTTTATTTCGCAGGAACTGAACAAAATCGGGGTGTGGGTTAAAAGAAGAGTGGCCGTAGGTGATAACAGGGAAGAAATTATTCGCGCCCTTGACGAGGAAAGCCGCGATAGCAACATAATAATTATGACGGGCGGGCTGGGGCCCACCGCCGATGATATAACCAAACCGGTGCTGGCCGAATATTTTGGCGGCAAACTGGTGATAAATGAAGAAGTGCGCAAACACGTGGTATATCTTTTTGAACAGGTATTTCGCCGGCCCATGATCGAGCGCAACCTGAAACAGGCAGAAGTGCCGGATGTTTGCACGGTGCTGCCCAACGCCCGCGGCACAGCGCCGGGAATGTGGTTCGAAAAAGCAGGCAAAGTATTTGTTTCCTTACCCGGGGTGCCGCATGAAATGAAGGGTTTGATCACAACCGAGGTATTGCCCCGGTTGCAGCAAAGCTTCACGATGCCGTTCATCAGTCACAGGACCATGCTTACCGCCGGGGTGGGCGAATCGTTTCTGGCAGAAACCATTCAACATTGGGAAGAAAAACTTCCGGCACACCTGAAGCTCGCCTACCTGCCCAACTATGGCATGGTACGGTTGCGCATCACCGGATGGAGCACCAACAAAATCCAGCTGGAACAGGAACTGGACACCGAATTTGCCACATTAAAAAAGCTGGTACAGGAATGGCTTGTGATTGACGAGGATGCAAGCCTGCCCATGGCGCTGAGCAAACTGCTGCGGTCGAAGAACAAGACCATGGCCACAGCAGAAAGTTGTACGGGCGGGTATCTTGCACACCTTATTACTGCCATCCCGGGCGCCAGTAACATATATAAAGGCAGCATAATAAGTTATGATAACGAAGTAAAGATCAACCAGCTGCAGGTATCGCCCATTATCCTGCAAAAAATGGGTGCCGTGAGTGAAGAAGTGGTGACCGAAATGGCCGCCGGTGTGCTGGCAAAACTGAACACTGATTATGCAGTAGCTGTTTCAGGTATTATGGGGCCCGATGGTGGTTCGCCTGAAAAACCGGTGGGCACCGTTTGGGTGGCAGCCGGCGATAAACATAAGCTGGTGACCCAAAAATTTCAGTTCCGGTTCGACAGGGACCGGAATATTGAAATGACGGCCACACAGGCTTTGAATCTTTTGCGGAAATTTATAGTGGAGAACGCGTAAGCAAACACTTGTTAGTATAAATCATTATCTTCGCGCCGACAGGATGTTGCGATTTGCATATTAATTAATAAGTTCGCAGCTTCAGTTGTTAATATTGTTCGTTACCCTAAAATAGAAAAACCGCCTACGCCAAAGCTTCGGCGGTCAAAGTTGTAAACCATTCCCGGTAAACGGGATATAAAACCTGCAATTGCATATGGCTCTAGTTGACCTGGTGATGCCTAAAATGGGTGAAAGTATTACAGAAGCCACTATTTTAAAGTGGTTTAAACATCCCGGAGAAACGGTGAAGATGGATGAGGCGATACTTGAAATTGCCACTGACAAGGTGGACAGTGAAGTTCCTTCCGTGGCTGAGGGCGTACTAGAAGAAACCTTTTTCAACGTAAACGATGTGGTGCCTGTAGGTACAGTGCTGGCGCGCATCAGGTCAAATGCTGCAGAACCTGCCACAACCCATACACCGGTAATTACCAGTCCGGCGATTGAAATAGCAGAGAACCGCACGGTACCGGCCGATGTGTATCATCAACCGGTAACCAGTGAATCGTTCTCTCACCAACCTGCTACGCAAAACGGCGCCCGTTTTTATTCACCCCTGGTGCTGAACATTGCCACCAGCGAAGGCGTTCCCTTCAGCGAACTGGAAAACATTCCCGGTTCAGGAACTGATGGCCGTGTTACCAAAAAGGACATCCTGCAATATGTAGCCAATAAAAAGGCCGGTAAACCAGGCGTTTCTTCCGCCACAGCAAATAGTACTGCTACCCCGGTGTACAGACAGGAAGAAACAACGCCTACCATTCTGCCCCAGGTTAGACAGCCTGAACCGCCGCCTCAACAACATATTCAATCTTACAGCGGTAATGTAGAGATCATTGAGCTGGACCGCATGCGTAAAATGATCTCGGAGCATATGATCCGTAGTCAGGATACCAGCGCGCATGTAACCAGCTTTACCGAATGTGATGTTACCAATATGGTGCACTGGCGCGATAAGGTTAAAAAACAGTTTGAAAAACAGGAAGGCGAGAAACTCACCTTTACGCCTTTGTTCATAGAAGCCGTCATTCGTTGCATTAAAAAATATCCCTGGCTCAACAGCAGTGTGGATGGTGATAAACTGATCGTAAAGAAAGATATCAATATTGGCATGGCCGCCGCCCTGCCTACCGGCAACCTGATCGTACCGGTTATTCGCAATGCCGATCAACTGAACCTGGTTGGGTTAACCCGCCAGGTAAATTCGCTGGCCAATGCAGCCCGCAACAACAAATTAAAACCCGATGATACCCAGGGTGGCACCTTTACGTTAACCAACGTAGGTACTTTTGGTAGCCTGATGGGTACTCCCATCATCAACCAACCGCAGGTAGCCATTCTGGCAACAGGCGCCATCAAAAAAAGACCGGTGGTAATAGAAACCGAACAAGGCGACTTCATTGCCATCCGCAACATGATGTATTTGTCGCTGTCATACGATCACCGGGTGATCGATGGTGCACTGGGTTCTACATTTCTGAATGCAGTAGCCAAGGAACTGGAGAACTTTTCTGCAGACAGAACGATCTAATAATTGATTATAAGCTTTTAACAGCTATGCCTCCCAATTTATCGGGAGGCATAGCTGTTTTTTATACATACTAAGTCTCAAAAACCTGCGTTTAGAATATATCATGATGCAAGCGCCTGCACTTATTTATATACTGTTTAACGGAAAATAATTAAACCATCTCTTCGGGACATCGTCTTTTTTTTGTAAATTGATAGTAGTGACAAACCCGTTTGTTTGCCTGTGGAACTATCGATTTAGAATGGCTTTTTTTCTAACACCTAAACGTAATCATATGAAGATGCTTTCAGAGACCTGGTTTGCCGAAGGCTATATTGATTTCGAGTTAAAGAAATATACACTCCTGGCCTATCTGCAACAGGTAAACCAATACTTCACTGAATCGAAATTGTATCCACAATTATCTGATGTGATCTTTCACTACAATAACCTGCAGGCATTAAAGGAAAACAAAAAATTCTTACAGGAACAATTCCCCAAAAAGTTAACCGGGGTGCAAATAGAGAAATTACAATTGCTGTATGAGCAGATCATCGGCGATGATGAAATGATGCAGGAGTTGGAAGACATCATTACTTTTTCGGCCGATAAATTAAAAACAGCCATCAGCAGTGGTACCGAGATCTATGAATTTGTTGAGGACAAGCTGAACATCTTCCCTGTAGGACTGGTGCCGCTCGATACGCATGAAGGGTATTTCTTTTTAAGTGAAGGCACGTACCGCCATACGCTCGTGTATCAATACCGGCTGAGTTTTTTTGAAAAGCACGATGAAAAGTACCGGGCCATCAGAACAGAGTATGTGAGCGAATGGGAACGAAACATCGTGAATAGCTACGAGAACATTAAAGCGGAGTTATTACGTAATAAAAAAGACTTACCCAATCCTGCGGTGTATTCGATTGAAACGGAGTTGACGTTTCCTATATCGGAGACGTTATTGCCAGTAGCTAAGCGTAGCCTGGTGCGTTATATTTCTAAAGCAGCTTAGTTGATCAGTTAACCAGTTGACCAGTTAACCAGTTAACCAGTTATTATACGGGCGCGGCTCGCCATTAATGGCGAGCCGCGCTTTTTTAGTAGTCAACTAATAAAATGATCAACTATATCAACCTTTTCAATTTTCTTTCCTCTTAACCTTTTTCTTCCTCGTCAACTGGTCAACTGATTAACTGGTCAACTCAGAACCCCTTCTTTTCCTCCAACTCCATCCCCCAATCAACTCCTTTAGAAGTAGCCGGCACGCCCTCCGCCAGCCAGTGCGGCGCAGGTGCTCCTTTCAAAAAGTAATCGAAGTATTGTGAGAGGCGTATGCTCAGGTCTTTTCGGTTCCTTCTTTCCACCAGGTTATGGTCTTCCCCATTGTATTGTAACATCCATACTTTTTTTCCCAGGCGGCGCAAGGCGGTAAAGTATTCAATACCCTGGTACCAGGGCACTGCGCCATCGGCATCATTATGGGTAATCAACAAAGGCGTTGTTACTTTATCGGCCCTGAACAATGGCGAGTTCTTGATATACAGATCAGGGCGCTGCCACAAGGTATAGCCAATACGACTTTGGGTACGCTCATACTGAAACTGCCGGTTCACCCCGGTTCCCCAACGAATACCGCCATAGGCGCTTGTCATGTTCGATACGGGTGCGCCGGCCTCCGCTGCGGCAAACATATTGGTGCGGGTAACTAAATAGGCTACCTGGTAGCCACCCCAGCTTTGTCCCTGTATGGCCATTTTGGTTGAATCGACCCAGGGCTTTTTAGTAAAATATTTTGCGGCCGATACCACCGAGTTATAAGCGCTTTCACCGGGCTCGCCTTTTTTATAATGGATATCGGGCACAAACACCAGGTACCCATTGCTTACAAAAAGCGGAATGTTTATCGTAGAAGCGCTGGGCGCCGGCGGGCGATAGGTATACAGGTCATCAGAATTTTTTTCGTAGAAGTACAGGATCATGGGATACTTCTTCTTTGCATCAAAATTTTCGGGTTTGAATAACAGCCCTTCCGATTGCTTGCCATCGAACATGGTCCATTTTACCAACTCGCAGGTTAACCAGTTATAGTCTTTTTGCTGGGGATTACTGGCATATAAGGGGCTTACCAAAAGAGAATCCCTGTATAGCTTCCTGTTATCGTCAAACTGTATGTCAGTCACTTCAAACATAGTATCCAGTAAAGTTTCCAAAACAGGCGAAACATTATAGCTTTCCGAAGTAAACAAGTATCTTTTTGCCGCTTTTGCCTTTACTACCAGGAAGCCAATCTGGAATTTACCACTGAGGCTGTAACCGGGGATCAAGGGCCCCTTCATATAATGAAATGCCAGGCCATTCTGTTTGGTCACTTCATTCAGTGTTTTAAATACTACGGTTTGCGTATCGGTAATAAACTTCTCTTCTTTATCAGTTTGGGTATAACGATATATGATCTTATGCATCCGGCCATTTCCTTCAGTCAAATTACGAGACGCTTCTTTGGCTTCCGGATCGCATTGCCATACATCGTACTTATCATATATATACACATATTTATCATTTTGATGCCATGCCACAATACCATGTGGCAGTGGATCATCGGGATGGTCATCTTCTTCATCATACAAAGGCACCCTGATGTTTTTTGTGATATTGGTAATTACCCCGGTACTTACAGTATAGGTGATATAATTTTTTTGCGATGGATCATACCAGATCACATATTTTCCGCCGGGTGAGATGGTGAAGAAATTGCGTTGTTTTTCTTTTACCAGTTTACGGCTGCCATCGATGGTAGAAATAATATAAGCGGTTGTTTTTGCAAATCCCTGCCACTGGCTTTCTACCCGGTTACCTTTTGTTGTAGTGGCCAATACATAATCGGCATTTTTATCATCGGCCAGGATAATATTTTCTGCATCTTCCGCACCTAATTGAATTACTTTATCATCATTGCCATTCAGTACTGCTTTATAGCTTCTTTGCAATTCAGTATTCAACTGCACCAGCTGTTGTGGTTGCAGGTAGTCATCGTTGTAATGCCAGATGTCTAACCGGGCTGTTTCAAAATCAACCAGCGTGGTGTCTTTTGGCTTGCGGATGGGCATTAACCCAAAAAACAATTTTTGTCCGTTCTGGCTGAATTCAGGGACCAATGTTTCGCTTAGTGTTAATCCATTTCTTACACCGGTTGTATTTCTGTCAACCCGCATGCGCGCGCTGTCCATACCGGTTCGGTAGTAATATAGTTTGTAGAATTTCTGCAAGGCTTTGGTGCTGCTGTCGCGTTCGGCAATAAAAGCCAGTTGAGCGCCGGCCTCATCGAAAGCGAAACTTTTGGCGCTGTTATATCCCCGGAAGATGGTGTCTGCTTTTCCATTTAATGTGTTGTACCACACTATAGCCGCTTTTTTCAGCGTATCGGTATTACTGCGGCTCGTTTCTATAATAAAGGTATAACCAGGCTTACTGAAGTAATAATCGCTTACCAGGGGGAATTTCTTTTCTTCCCCGGTATATAAATTCCGCAGCACCAGTTCAGTGCCTTCTTCAACCGGCTCACCCGGTTTTGGGTTGGCATCTTTCTTTGGCGTTTTTAATGCGGCCAGCCCTTTTGTTTTTGCTTCATTGGCTTTGTTGCGAAGGCTATCGGCTACCCGGGCCAAACTATCGGCCATATGCAGCAAACTATTTAGCTGTGTAGCAGAGTCGGGTTGTGCTACCACAGGCGGTACCGGCAGGGCTTTTTCCTGTAAATAAGCCAGCCATTGCCCGGTGCCTTTTTCCGGCATTTTAAATGATTTGATCCGGGGAATGCGCAGCACGCTGTCTTTACCCAACTTTACAATAGCCAGACTGTCCTTAGGCATCTCGTCGGGCTTTTTCTTTTTGATCTTAGCTTCGCGTGTTGCAGCAAAAAGCGGTTTTATTTTACAGATCACAAAGCGGTCATCGTCGGTGATCTCAGCGGCATAACCACGGGGAATTTCTTTGCGGTATGATCTATCTATGGCCTGAATAACCAGAGTGGCATCCCCTTCCTGCGGGGTTATAGTATATACCACCCATTTGCCATTATTGCTGATATAACGTTCATTGATGCTTTGCCAGCCATCGTACACAGCATGCGTCAGGGGTTTCTTTTGCGCGGAAGCGTGTAGGCCTGCCAGCAACAAAAGCGGAATGCAGAGTAAATTTCTCATTAGTTGTCATGGTTAAAAAATAAAATTAATATAAACCCTGCTTTTCCGGTAAATATCATCCTGTCATTCAACCGTTCGTATATAAAGAAAAGGCTGCCTCTTATGACAGCCTTTTAACTACAATATTGTATAGAGCATTAATCTATAGGGATCGGATTGGCACGGCGGTAAACTGCCTTAACCCGTCCATCATTAACATTACAACCTGAGATCAGGTAAAGCTTGTTATCAGCTATATAATAGAATGTTTTGAAATATACGCGGGTAGAGTCATCGTATGTAAAATCAATGCGCCTGGTATAAGTATCCTTAAGATTTGTCTCACAAACGCTCTCTTCTACTGTGTTGTCGGGTGCAGTAGTATATTTTCCCTGCTCCAACACCTTGTCCTTATCATATTTTATAAACGTGTCATCATTAAATCTCAACAGGTTTCCATTGCCGGGTTCATATGTTTGATTTGGCATCCAGGAGGTGCCATACTCTGCCAGTTCCCAGGTACTTTTTAAATCATTCTTAGGATCATTATTGTTCTTATCCTTTTTACAGGCAACAAATGCAGTTACCATTATAGTAATCATTAGAATGCTGTAGGTCTTTTTCATGTGCTAACGCTTTTACCATCTGACATGCAATTAGCCAATAGCGTTGCACCCGTATTTTCAACTTATGCTTTTTTCCTGCTTTTATATACCAGCCAGGTTTGTAAAACAACTGATAGTAGAATTAAAAATAATCCAACATAAAAGAAACTGGATAAGTATTTATCCTCGCGGTAAATAAGAAAGGCCAGCGCTATACCATACAGCGGTTCCAGGTTGTAAGTAAGATTCACCGTAAAAGCTGAGATCTTTTTCAATGCGTTCATTGCTAAGGTAAATGCCCACACCGTACAAAACAAGGCTAACACCAATAACCAACCGGTATCTGCCAAAGTGGGTATTATATGGCCTGCGGGAACAAACTTTAAATAAAATGGTAAGAGCAGTGTAAGGAAAAAGAAGCCACCGCTTAATTGATACAATGTTACAGTTTCAGGTTTGTAACGCTGCACCAGTAACCGGTTAAACACCGTGAACAAACTGGCCAGTAATGCAGAGATCAATCCTATGATGATGCCGGTTTTATATTGCGGGTCAAATTGAAAAATAAGATAGATGCCTGCAATCACCAGCAGGCTCAGCAGCAATTCATTTCTGTTAAATGGTTTGCGGTTAATGAGTGGTTCCAGGATAGCAGTAAAAAAACCGATGGCCGAAAAACAAACCAGCGCTACCGATACATTCGAATACTTGATGCTTGCATAAAAACTTACCCAGTGTAAGGCCACAATAACGCCTACGCCGGTTATGCGGGCCATGCCGGCCAGCGAAATGGTGCGCCTGCTACGCCTGAGTAAATACATCACCCATAGCACTAACACTGTTATCAGCAACCGATACCAAACCAGCAGGGCTGCATTGAGGGTAATAAGCCGGCCCAGCACACCGGTAAAACCGGCCAGGAAAACCGCCATGTGCAGTTGTAAAAAGGCTTTACGCATAGGATATGTGAAGATACCCTTCGACTCCGCTCAGGGCAAATTTAAATAGCAAGGTCCCGGCATAGCCGGGACCCCACATATAAATAATTAATTATGCTATTTTGTTTTTGCCAGCACCTGTTCCTGACCTACTGCTGTATAGGGGGCAACACCGGTGTTTTTAACCCGGCTGCGATAATCTTTGAAAAGGCTTTGCCAGCGCAATTTAAGCACGCCCCAGATCCCTTCTTTTACAATGCCTTTATGCATTTTTGAAACACCGAACTTGCGGTCTTCAAAAATAATAGGCACTTCTTTTATTTTAAAGCCCAGTTTCCAGGCGGCAAATTTCATTTCAATCTGGAATGCATAGCCCAGGAATTGGATCTGATCGAGGTTGAGCGATTCCAGCACTTCCCGCGTGTAACATACAAACCCGGCAGTGGTATCCTTCACCGGCATCCAGGTAATGAGGCGGGTATACAACGATCCGCCTTTCGACAGCATGATGCGGTTGCGGGGCCAGTTAATGGTGCCGCCGCCTTTCACATACCGCGATCCTACGGCCACATCTGCGCCGCCTTTTGCACAGGCTTCGTATAAGCGTTGCAGGTCTTTGGGATTATGCGAAAAATCGGCATCCATTTCAAAGATATATTGATATCCTCTTTTCAGGGCCCATTTAAAGCCATGAATATATGCGGTTCCCAAACCCAGCTTGCCTTTACGTTCTTCAAGAAATAATTTGCCGGCGTATTTCACCTGGCGCTCTTTCACCAGCGCGGCTGTTTGATCGGGTGAGCCATCATCAATAACAAGGATGTGAAAATTATTGTATTGGGCAAGAATGATATCGATCAAATGGCCGATATTTTCCTTTTCGTTGTACGTCGGTATGATAACGATATTTTCCAAACAATTCGGATTGATGATATTGGAATGCGAAAATACAATAATTCAAAATGTGAATTATAAAATACACATTTGCAAGTAAATAAATAGAAAGCAAATCAGAGCCCCTTCTTTAACAACGTTCTGTTAAAAATTTCCGTCAGTTTTGCCTTGGTATGCATGGGAAAATCACCTTTCATCATCCAATCATAATATTGAGGCTCAGCTTTTAACACTTCCACCACTGAACGGCCTTTGTGTTTGCCGAAATTAAACACCTCTACCCCATTGTCCATAATCATGCGCCGGGCAAAATCTACAATATTATCATCGCCTATACAGGTAATGATTGTTTCCACGCTGGTTCCCAATTGCGGATATTTCTCAATCTGGGCCTGTAATACCTCCCAGGTGGCTACGGCGTCAACTTCGGCGCCATGGGCTCCATCCAGGTTCTTGTTACAGTAAAATTTATATGCCGCGCTCAGTGTGCGTTGTTCCATCATATGGAATATTTTCTGCACGTCGAGCAAACGGCGTTGGTTAAAGTCGAATTCCAGCCCTACCCGTAAAAACTCCTCTGCCAGCAGGGGAATGTCAAAGCGGTTTGAGTTGTACCCTGCCAGGTCACAATTATCCAGGAACTGTTTGATCTCATTAGCTACCTGTTTAAAGGTGGGGGCATCCTTCACCATTTCATTGCTTATACCATGTAAATCACGCGATACAGCGGAAATAGGTATTTCAGGATTGAGTAGTTTACGCTTAATCAGACGGGCGCCATCGGTTTGAATTTTCACAATGGCTATTTCAACGATACGATCTGAGCTCAGGTTCACCCCGGTGGTTTCAAGATCAATAATTGCCAGCGGCTTCTTTAACTGCAACATTCAACAATGATAATTGATAATGGTTATAAAATTAGGCGTATAAGTAAAAAATTATAAATTGGTCATTCTTTCCCATTCTGGAATGCAGATTTTCTAAAAAAGAGGTAACAATATAGGGCTAATTTATTATTAGCCGGTTATTTGCTTTGCAAAAGTAAGCATATCTGCTCCATCATAATTACCTGAGCTCATTAATAACAGGCAGGCATTTTTATAGTTCTGCTCCTGAAGCCATTGCATCAGTTTTTCTTTATCGTTCACCACCTGTAACCCTTTTTTCCCAAAACCGGCAATCACTTTTTCGGCAGGCAGCTCGGGCATGCGCTTCAGTTCCAGGGCATGGCGGCTGTAAAAAACAGCGGCTTTGTCGGCCGGGTCCATGGCGCCTTTGTATTCGGTCATAAACTGTTCGTTCAGGCTGCTATAGGTATGCAGCTCCAGCACGGCTATGAGTGTACGATCGGGAAACTGCTGTTTCACCGCATCCATGGTAGCTTTTACTTTTGAGGGGGCATGCGCAAAATCGCGGTACACCGTGGTGTGCTCATTGCGGGCCAGCAGCTCCAACCGTTTGGCTGCGCCGGTAAAGGAGGAAATGGCCTTTACAAAGGTGACTGCATTCATTCCCAGGTCGCGACATACATACCAGGCAGCATGCAGGTTCAACAGGTTGTGGTTACCAAATACCTGCAGTTCACTGGTTTGATCTTCAATGGTAAGGATGGTCTTTCCCTTTGCAATGGTATGGAAGGGAACCGAGTAAGGCTGATAACGAATGTCCTTTCGCTTATTTTGGGTCACCAGCTTTTTTAGCACATCGTCAGTCTCGTTATATATCAGCAGTCCGCCCGGTTCAATCTTATTAATAAAGATGGTGAACTGCTCCAGGTAAAAGTCAAATGTGGGAAACACATTTATATGGTCCCAGGCAATGCCGGTAAGGATGGCAATATGCGGAAACAGAAAATGGAACTTGGGCCGCTTTTCTATCACACTGGCGGGGTATTCGTCGCCTTCACATACTATTATGGGGGCATGTGTAACCTGTACCGACTGATCGAACCCTTCGAGGCGGGCGCCTACCAGGTAGTCGAAATCTTTTCCGGCTTTTCGCAGGGTGTGCATGATCATAGCGGTGGTGGTGGTTTTGCCATGACTGCCACCTACTACCACGCGCGTTTTATCCTGGCTTTCCTGGTATATGTATTCGGGAAAGGAATAGATCTTTAAACCCAGTTCCCGGGCCCGTATTAATTCCGGATTGTCCTGTTTGGCATGCATTCCCAGGATCACAGCATCCAGGTCGGCGGTTATTTTTTCGGGATGCCAGCCGATAGCTTTGGGTAGCAGTCCTTCCTTTTGCAGGTTCGAATGGGCAGGCTCAAATATTTCATCGTCACTACCGGTTACCTGGTAACCTTTTTTGTGCAAGGCAAGCGCCAACTGGTGCATCACGCTTCCACCAATAGCTATAAAATGTACTTTCATCTGAATATTTTTTATTTTTCCGGGCCAGCTGGAACTTACCATCCCGATGAAATCGGGAGGACGTTTCATTTTCAACAACTGATTTACGGCTAAATGTATTTAAGCTGAAACGATTACCAAAAACTTTTTGTATACATACAAATAAATTTTGCTCACAGGCTTGCAGATGCCGGATATTCTTTGTTATTTTGACCATCTTACAGTTATAATTATCCAATCCTCTCGAAATTTTCCTCTCCTTTAAGTCCGTTAACCTTTGAATGACCTGATGATCGTGTTACGCCCTTATTTATTCATCAGGCAATTGTAAACTTTAAATATCACAAAAATGAAACGGACTATCATTATCGTAGCACTGGTTATTTTCGCCTGCGCAACTATTACCTCATGCGCGGCTTCAAAGGGCTCAGGATGCAAAGGAACTCAAGGCTATGTGGGATACGGCGGCGGCAGATAAATTTATTTAACCCTGATATTATGTAATAGGTTGCCATTGTGGTAGCCTATTTTTTTTGCTGCTGTCTGAACTGGGATAAGTGGGATGTTTGGGATGGGGATTCAGACAGCGGCACAAAAAAACCCTTCCGCATTTAGCGAAAGGGTCAATTTCTTACGGCTTGCTGAAAAAGGGCCATCCTGAGATCAGGACGGCCTCTAACGATTGCTTGCCATATGAAAAAAAACTTATTTCTTCTTTTTTGTAGTAGAATCAGCTTTCTTAGTAGTATCAGCAGCTGGAGCTGGAGCCATTGAATCAGCAGGAGCAGTAGCTGCAGAATCACTTACAGTTGCAGGAGCAGTAGCAGTAGTGTCTGTTTTGTTCTCAGTGTCTGCGCTTCCGCCATCATTACATGCTACAGCGAATAAAGAACCAATAGCTAATACTAACAACAGTTTTTTCATTGTACCGTTTTTTGTTTGTTTACAAATGATTTATGTAGTTTAATACAGGAAATGAAAGAAGGTAACCCCGTAACCCATCTTTTTTTTAATATTTCTGAAAAAAAGTTCAATCTTTCCGACTTAGGGGATTTTTCGACCCATTTTTGGCCTGAATTTTACCAACTGGTTGGGTTACTTCTCCTTAAATTGAGTATTAATTAATGGTTCAAAAGCGTGAAAACAGATTCAACCGACGAAAAAGCACTGTTAAAAGGATTGGCAATAAACGACCGGAAGTCCGTTGAGACCATATATAAACTATATTATAATATGGTTCAAACGTTGATAATCAACAATAACGGGTCTGCTGACGACGCACGGGACATATTCCAGGAAACTGTAATTGTGCTGTATGAAAAAGCCAAAAGCGGCTCTTTCGAATTAACCGCCCAGCTAAAAACTTATGTGTATTCGGTTAGCCGGCGGTTATGGCTAAAAAAACTGCAACAACAGCAGAAATATCTTCCCAATGTTGCGGGGCTCGATGAAACAGTTCCGGTTGATGAAGAAATTGAAAGCCACGGACAACGCAATTCAGAATTCCAGATGATGGAAAAAGCTTTGTTGCATTTGGGCGAACCCTGCAAAAGTTTGATAGAAGCCTTTTACCTGCAGAAAAAAAGCATGACCGACATAGCTGGTCATTTTGGATATACGAACGCTGATAACGCCAAAAATCAGAAATATAAATGTCTGATGAGGCTTCGGAAATTATTCTTTGCCGAATTTAAAAACAACGACGTGTGATGCAAGATTTACAATTATTAGATGCTATTGAACGATTTCTCCGGGGTGAAATGTCGCCTGAAGAAATGGCTTCCTTTGAGCAGCTGCGAAAAAGTAATCCCGAAGTGGATGAAAAAGTAGTGGAGCACACTATGTTTTTACACCAGATCGATCAGTTTAGCGAGTGGAAGTCTTTTAAAGGAACCCTGCAGGACGTTCATAATCAACTGCTCGAATCGGGCGACATTACCGAAGAAGCACCAAGAGCCTCTGTAATACAACTGTGGCGCAAATACAAACGGGTGATGGCTGTGGCCGCCTCCATTGCCGGTATTACTACCCTTCTCATCGCCAGCATGGCCACTTATTACACCCAAAAGAAAACGGCCAGCGATCTGCAACGCTTAAGAGGCGAATACAAATCGGAAATAACAAAGAAAACCAACGAAGTAATTAATAAGGTACAGGAACGCATTACCAAAGCACCTGAAAACACACCTGTGCGTTTTGGTGGTACCGGTTTCCTGATCGATGGTAAAGGATACATTGCTACCGATGAGCACGTTGTGAACGGCGCTTCCAGTGTAGTAGTGCAAAACAGCAAAGGACAGGAATTCAGAACCCGTATTATCTATACCAATAAAGAAACCGACCTGGCCATCCTGAAAATTGAGGATGACGATTTCAGAAGCGTCGGTCCCCTGCCCTATGGCATCCGCAAAAGCGGAACCGACCTGGGCGAACCTTTATTCATCCTGGGTTTCCCCCGCGAAGAAATTGTGTACAACGAAGGATATATGAGTGCCAAAACCGGTTATAATGGCGATACCTTATCATTTCAGTTAGGCGTGTCGGCTAACCCGGGTAATTCTGGCGGCCCTGTATTCAACAAGAATGGTGAAGTGGTGGGTGTTATCACGGCCCGTCAAACCCAGGCGGTAGGCGTTGTATTTGCCGTTTCCTCAAAAAATATCTTCCGCAGCCTGGAAGATGTTAAAAAAGATACTTCCTTCCAAAACATCCGTTTAACGCTGTATTCTTCTATCAAGAACCTCGATCGTGTACAACAGATCAAGAAGATTGAAGAAGGGGTGTTTATGGTGAAATGTTATTAGAAGATACAAGGTTCAAGATATAAAGAAGAAGCCCTGGCGATATCGTCGGGGCTTTTTCTTTTTTGGTGGGACTTCTATTTAAGAAAGTTGACCAGTTAACCAGTTGATCAGTTGACGGGTTAACTGGTTAACATTCGTTATTTCCACAATTTTGTAGGATATTCCCCTGCTGCAACTAATTGTTCCAGATTTGCTTTCACTTCAGGCGCATCTTCTTTGTAAGTAACGCCGAACCATTGGGCCGACGTAGGGATCACTTTAATTGTACCCTTACGCTCATTGATGAATTTATCGCCCACGATGGGAATAAAGAACTCTGATTTTATGTTGGTGAGGTTTCCTTTGTCGCTCAGGAACTCATTGAACAGTTTTTCAGAATAGGAGAAAATAGAAGGTGAAAAACACCAGAAGTTCATTGACACCTGCGAATCCATAGGCAGCTCTTTTGGCTCCTGGTTATCGTCGACGAGAATTTTACCATCTTTCTTCGCAATGTTTATGCGCTCTGCAATGGCCACCAGGTCGCCATTGGCGTTGGCCCGGCATACCCCGCGGTTAACTGTACCATTGTCACTTAATGTTTTCAGCAATTCATAGCCGATAATAGAATAAGTATTGTCATTTACATCTTTGGTAAGAAAAGTATAGGCTTTTTCAAATGCATCGCGACCATAAAAATCATCGGCATTGATTACCGCAAATGGTTCATTGATGGCATTTTTAGCGCACAGTACCGCATGTGCAGTTCCCCAGGGTTTAGTGCGGTCGGCAGGTACCTCGAAACCATCAGTAAATGACTTCAGGTCCTGATATACGTAATCGATAGCTATTTTTCCTTTTAACGGGGGTTCTACTATGGCTTTAAAATCGTCAGCAAATTCCTTGCGGATAATAAACACCACTTTTTTAAATCCAGCGCGTATAGCATCATAAATAGAGTAATCCATGATCGTTTCTCCACCTGGTCCGAATGACTGGATCTGTTTCATACTACCATAGCGGGAAGCCATGCCTGCAGCTAAAATCAAAAGAGTTGGTTCCATTATTGTATTTTTAAAAATTGAGTCACGAAAATATAAAAATATGTGATGAAAACTATGTCGCTAAGCAAAGTAATAACACAACCGGTTGACATAACAAAAGCAGTAGTACAGCCTATTAGCGACGACATGCTATATAGAAAAAACGTTGCCATCGATGTATTGCGGCTCGATCTGATCCATCCGGTCATTTCGGGGAACAAATGGTTCAAACTGAAATACCATATTCAGGAAGCCCTTCAGCAAAACAAAAAAGGCATTCTCACCTTTGGCGGCGCGTGGTCGAACCATCTGGTAGCAACAGCGTTGGCCAGTGCACAGTCCAACCTGGCCAGCATAGGCATTATCCGGGGCGAACAGCCTGCCCTGCTTTCTGCTACTTTACAGGAAGTGCAGGATTATGCCATGCAATTACAGTTCATTTCCCGCTCCGTATATGCTAATGAAGCAGCCATTATTCCGATGCTGCAGGAAAATTATCCCGACTATTATATTGTTCCGCAGGGCGGGCAAAGCCACCTGGGGGTGCTGGGCGCTGCCGAAATAGGACGGCTCGCACAAATAGAAAGTTATTCACATATATGCTGCGCCACCGGCACCGGCACTATGCTTGCAGGTTTAGTGCATGCCGCTTTGCCGCACCAACAGGTAATTGGCATTTGCAGTCTTAAAATACCCGATGACGAAGACAACAGTTTGAACAGTTTTGTAAAACCCTATGCATCAAACCCCAAGCAATACAAAATATTTTATGATTTCCATTTTGGCGGTTATGCCCGCAAAACGGATGAGCTGACCCGTTTTATGAATAGCGTTTATCGGCAACATGAGTTGCCTACCGATTTTGTATATACTGGTAAATTGTTTTTCGGCGTTATGCAGCTGGTTCAAACCAATTATTTTCTACCGGGCAGTCGGTTGCTATTGGTGCACAGTGGCGGGTTACAGGGCAACCGGTCGTTACCGGCCGGAACATTAACATATCTGTAAGTTGTAATATAAAACCGCTGTCGCAAAACCAGTATATTTGCGACGCCAAATCCATTACCACCGATTAATTCAACATTGGCGCATGCGCAAACTGGCAGCACTACTACTCATACTAACTTGTACCTTATGTACCAATAGCTGGGCGCAGGATACATTACCTAAATTTTCTGTTGTAACCAAGGGAAATAAAAAAGCTATCATCAGCTGGGTGAACAACTATCCTGTTGTTACGCAAATAAGTATTCAACGTTCAAGAGACAGTTTAAAGGGTTTTGTTACCATCATGTCAATGGCCGATCCTACTGCGCCGCAGAACGGGTTTGTAGATGCCAAGGCGCCGGATATGACCCAGTTCTACCGCATATTCGTGGTGAAGAACAATGGCCAGTTCCTGTTCACCCAATCAAAACGCCCATTCTGGGATACCGTTAAGGTGGCGGTTGCCAAACAACAACCTGAAAATGGCCGGCGGGTAGTTATACAGGAGGGCGTGTCGGATAAACAGGCCGAAGAAATAAAAGAGAAACTACAGCCCAATACCACACCTGCTACTCCTGTGGTGAAAGCGCCTGAGCCGGAGCCGGAGAAATTCTACTTTGTAAAAAAACGGGATACGCTGGTCGCCACCATTAACGAAAAAGAATTGAAGAAGTTCCGCGACTCGGTGGTTACCAAAACAAAGGATACCATAGCTTTTGTAGGCCTCGACACCATTGTGTTAAAACCTTTTGTTCCTAAAGAAGTATACAAACCTTCCAAATTCGTATATACTGAAAGGGATGGGAATGTCGCTATTAACCTGCCTACGGCTGGTTTGCATAAATATTCCATCAAATTCTTTGACATGCAGGGCATTCCCCAGTTTGATATTGCGGATGTAAAAGAATCGCCCTTGCTGATAGATAAAGTGAACTTTCTTAAATCGGGATGGTATAAGTTTGAGTTGTATGAAGATGGGAAACTGAAGGAGAAGCATCGGTTTTTTATTCCGAAGGAGTAAAGGCAGTAATTTTATGTTTAAAGTTCAAAGTTTTAGTTTGTTAGTTTGTTAGTTCTTTAGTTTTGAGTTCTTAGGAGGTTATTGGGTTAACTAACAAACTAAATAACTAACGAACTTAATAACGAACTAAGAGCCTGTCAACTCCACATTAAACACTTTCTCAAAATTCTGCTTCACTTTTTCCTTCACCTCCTTCATATCCAACTTCCTACCCAATTCTTTTTCCAGTGAAGTAACCTGCTTGTTCTGAATACCGCAAGGAATGATATAATCGAAATAAGTAAGATCTGTATTTATATTGAAGGCAAAGCCATGCATGGTGATCCAGCGGCTGCAACGAATGCCCATGGCGCAGATCTTCCGTTCTTTGCCCGGAATGGACGCATCCAGCCAAACACCCGTTTCACCGGGCGAGCGCTCCCCTTTCAGGCCATAATCGGCCATGGTTAAAATAATCACTTCTTCCAGGCTGCGCAGGTACCTGCCAAGATCGGTATAGAATTTATCGAGATCGAGAATGGGATAGCCTACCAGCTGTTCCTTACCATGAAAGGTAATATCGCCTCCCCGGTTGGTATAATAGAAACTGATGCCTTTGGCCGCTCTTTCTTCTTCACTAATGAGCACATTAGCTATATCGCCGCTTTTTCCAAGGGTATACACCGGCGGATGCTCCACAAATAAGAGGTAATGATTGGTAGAAGGCATAATACCCTCATTTTCAACCCCTCCCTCACTTGTAACGGCTGCCATTGCCGCTTGCCGGTTGCGGATTGCCGTCTTAACGGCTACATTTTCTTTTAATAAGGTCTCCTGCAGGTCCCAGGCGTGCTGGTACTCCATATTTCCCAGATCCCGGAAAAGAACGGCCTGTTTATTACTGGTTTCCATATAGAAACAAATGTACTACTTTATACAACTCCCCCCAGTTTGTTACCTTTGCCGAAACAGTGATACCCCATGACTATAAAGGATGCCAATGTTTTCAATGACCAGGAAGAGAATGTTGATGGTGTTGAAGGCGCGGAAGAGCTATATGAGCGATTCAGTTTGACGGTAGATAAAGGCCAGGAACCCATGCGGCTCGACAAATTCCTTGTGGCCCGTATCGAGAACGCGTCCCGGAACAAAGTGCAGCAAAGCATTGAGAACGGCCGGGTTACGGTAAACGGTAAAACCGTTCAGGCCAATCATAAAATAAAACCAGGCGAAGAAATTATTGTATACTCCGATAAAGAGATGCACGGGGAAGAGATCATCCCTGAGCAAATGGCTTTGAATATTGTATTTGAAGATGATGATATCCTAATCATTAATAAACCTGTTGGACTGGTAGTTCATCCTGCCAGTGGTAACCCCCGCGGTACGCTCATCAATGGCGTCGCCTGGTACTTACAACAACAGAACAGTAATATTTCGGCGGATAACCTGCCCCGTTTTGGACTGGTTCACCGCATTGATAAAAACACCAGTGGCTTAATGGTGCTGGCCAAAACCGACAAAGCGGTTACCTGCCTGGCGAAAGAATTTTTCGATCATACCATTCACCGCCAGTATATAGCCATGGTGTGGGGCGATGTGGCCCAGGACGAAGGCACCATTCGTGCGCATATTGGCCGTCACCAGCGTTTCCGAAAAATATTCGATGCTTACCCCGATGGCGAAGTAGGTAAAGATGCGGTTACTCACTACAAAGTGCTGGAGCGACTGGGTTATGTGACCATTGTTCAATGTGAACTGGAAACCGGCCGCACCCACCAGATCAGGGTGCATATGAAAAGTATTGGCCATCCCCTGTTCAATGATGAATTATATGGCGGTGACAGAATTGTAAAAGGAACCGTTTTCACCAAGTATAAACAGTTTGTAGATAATTGTTTTGCCATCTGCCCACGGCACGCCTTACACGCTAAAACAATTGGTTTTATTCATCCGCGTACCCGCAAGGAAGTGGTGTTTAATAGTGAGATGCCGGAGGATATGACGAAGTTGTTTGAGAAGTGGAGGGGGTATGCAAAGACGAAGAATATTAGTTGATCAGTTGACGAGTTGACCAGTTGACGAGTTAACACGTTGACGAGTTGACAAGGGATTGAAGTGAGGCGTTTTTGGTTAAAAGGGTAAGGTTGATAGAGTTGACGAAGTTGATAGAGTTGATAAAGGAAGGGCAAGTGAGTGGTCAGTGGCGAGGGGGTGCCCGATTTTTCAGACATCTAAAAATTTCGCGAACCCATTGCCGATGCACGATTGCCGATTGCCGGCTTACTCCCTTTAGGGGGCGGGGGTAAAGTCAAATAAGGTAGCTGTAAACACAGACCTCTCTCTTTTTTTCATAATCACTTTCCAGTCTCCATTATAACGAAGGACTTTGGGAACGAGGTAGTTGCCGAATTTTGCCATTTCAACTTCCATGCGAACGTTGAAATCGTATACGCCGGCATCGTAGCTGAGGTCGTAGTTGCGGGCAACAATTTCCCAGGTATTTATATTGAACCAGGTGGTCATGTTGTTCACTACAATTTTCTCTTTTTCACCTGCTGATAAGTCGGCCCGCGGCGTACAGGTGAACACATAACACATTTCCCCTTTAAATTCATTCATATCGATGGTGAAATCATAACGCATGGCCACGTCATCATCGAATAATGCCACTTTACTACCAATAAAAGGAATACCGGGGATCTTTTTACCGGGATTAAAGAACAGCATCTTCAGTTGTTCTTTGTGTTTAGCCAGTCCGCTTTTGCCTTCGGTGCTGAAGGAGGCGCTTCCTACAATATTGGTTTCGCCGCAAATGGTATCTACGGCAAAAAACAAACCGGCATACATGCCGGCTGTATAATAGTTGAATTGATGGTGTTTATCGTAAATATCGCCCGTGGTTTGCTCTTCGAGCACCTGGGTATAGCGGCAGCCATGGTTCACCACCTGTTTGGTTCGGCTGCGCAGGGAGGCTGTTACCTGTTCCTTTTTATCGAACATCGAAATATCGTTCAAGGAGGTATAGCCCAGCACTTTTAGGTTACGGAATGCTTTGTAAAAAGTAGTATCGTTCTTTATGCGTTCAATAAAAGCAGCCACATTCAGGTTGTTGCGTACAACCACTTCTTTTAAAATAACCGGTTTGTTTTGAACTTTTACCAGGGTATCCTGGGCATAGAGCTCACCCGAAATAAACAAACAAATTATAACGCGCCAGCAAGCTGGTAGCATATGGGTACACTATTTAGGAAAGATCATTTTATAGTCGGCCCGTACTTTGCCTTTTGAAATATCATCCAGTTTTCCACGCAACAGTTTGCGTTTAAAAGGCTTCAGGTAATCGATAAATAATTTTCCTTCTATATGGTCGTATTCGTGCAGAATGATACGGGCGGTAATGCCGTTGAATGTTTTTTCGTGCGGCGTAAAATTCTCATCAACGTACGTGAGGGTTACGGTCTCATTGCGCATTACATCTTCCCTGATCTTGGGAATGCTTAAGCAGCCTTCATTATAGGCCCATTCTTCACCATCGAGCGATTTTATGCGGGCGTTGATGAATACCTGTTTGGTACCTGGTTCATCAGGATATTTCCCTTTTTCATCTTCCTCCTGGTTCTCAAAGATCTGCGCACTGTCCATTACAAATAAACGGATATCCTTATTGATCTGCGGCGCAGCCAACCCTACTCCATTGCTGGCATACATGGTTTCCCACATATCTTCAATCAGTTTTGCCAGGTTTGGGTAGTCGGGCGTAATTTCCTTGCCCTCTTTCCTTAAAATATCTGCGCCATATGCTACGATCGGTAATATCATTCTTTAACAGTTGTTTTTAAAAATCGGCATGCAAAGGTACTTGAAAAAGCGTCAATGGTGAATGGTGAATATGGCCGTTTCATGGCAAGTCCCCCATTTTTTGGCAACAGGCTGAGAATTTGACCATTGGCCTGCCTTTATTCATTGATAATCAACTAATACTACGTAGATACTCCTGCAATATAATGGTGGCGGCAATTTCATCCACCAACGCCTTATTTTGACGTTGTTTTTTCTTCAACCCCATTTCAATCATCGCCTGGGAAGCCATTTTGGAAGTATAGCGTTCATCCCACATTTTAACGGGGATGGCGGGAAATTCTCTTTTCAGCCGTTCCACCGCTTTTTTCACCAGGGGCGTGGCATGCGTATCGGTATCGTCCCAATTCTTGGGTTCACCCATGATGATCAGTTCCACCGGTTCTTTGGCAAAATATTCTCTCAGGAACCTGAAAAGCTTTGGTGTCTCCACCGTTGTTAATCCCGTGGCAATGATCTGCAGGGGATCGGTAACAGCCAGGCCGGTTCGTTTTGCGCCGTAGTCTATAGATAGTATGCGGGCCATTAATTAGTCATTGTTTTATAGGCAATCACCAGGTCAGTAATCACAAATACAGCAAACACCACACTGGCAATACCATTGGCGGTCATAAAGGCCAGGTTTACCCGCCGCAGATCGGTTGGTTTTACTATGGAATGCTGGTACAACAGCATTCCCACAAACACCACCACACCTACCCAGTACAACCAATGAAAGTGCCCATATACACCGGCAGTTATAACACAGGCGGCGCTTAATACGTGCAACAGCTCCGATACGCGCAAGCCTTTCTTTTTACCCAGCCAGGCAGGGATGGAATGTAATTGTTTCGATTTATCAAACTCCTCATCTTGTAATGCATAAATAATATCGAACCCGCTTACCCAAAAGATCACCGTAAAGGAGAACAGGATGGGCAGCAATGAAAATACACCGGTCACGGCGAGGTAAGCGCCAATAGGCGCCAGCGATAAACCCAGTCCCAACACGAGGTGACAAAGCGGGGTGAACCGTTTGGTATAGCTATAGAACAGCACCACAAACAAAGCCACCGGCGACAACAGGAAACAAATGCGGTTGATGAACCAGGTAGTGATCATAAATGCCACGGCACTAAAAAAAGTAAACCACAATACATTGTTTGCTTTTAAAATACCGGCAGGAATTTCGCGGATGGCGGTGCGGGGGTTCTGTGCATCAAATTCCCGGTCGAGATATCGGTTGAAAGCCATGGCGGCGCTGCGGGCAAAGATCATACACAATATAACCAGTCCTAATAATTTGGCTAGGCTGGAATAGTTGGGGGTGAACCTGACAATGGTGTTTATTGACTCGCCATGCGGCCCCATCATTTTATGGGCTTCACCCAGGCCATTGCTTACCATGGCATATACGCCCAGCATAAAACCGATCAGCGCAAAAGGCATGGCGAAAATGGTGTGTGCGAATTTTATCAGGCTGAGGTATTTCTTAACGGTGCTCATTATAATGTCGAATATTGAATGTTGAATATTGAATACGTGAATCGTGAATCGTGAATCGTGAATGGCTCGCGACTTTTGAGATTAATGAACAACCTTGCGGCGCCCGAAATTATTGCCGATTGCCGATTGCGATTGCTAATTGCTAATTGATATCCTGGTTCTTACCAATTCCCACAACACGATACCCGCCGCTACTGATATATTCAGGGAATGTTTCATACCTAATTGCGGAATTTCGATACAGCCATCGCACAATTTTATCACTTCCTGGTCAACCCCGCTCACTTCATTGCCAAATACAACAGCCACCTGCGGGTGTTGGTTCATATCGAATTGATGAAGGGGAATACTGTCCTGCACCTGTTCAATGGCATACACCTGGTAACCATCGGCTTTTAATCGTTGTACCGCCTCTACGGTTGTTCCGGCATATTTCCATTCCACGGTTTCCGTAGCGCCCAGGGCAGTTTTATGAATATCGCGGTGCGGCGGTTGGGGCGTGTAGCCGCACAAATAAATGCCGCGTAATAAAAAAGCGTCGGCCGTACGGAACACGCTGCCTACATTGTGCATGCTGCGGATATTATCCAGCACCATCACAACAGGCATTTTCTCGGCCTCTTTAAATTCATGAACCGATTTGCGGTTCAATTCGTCCATACTTAGCTTACGCATGGCGGCAAAGGTAAGTTGAAAAAGGCAAAGGGCAGAGGGCAAAAGGCAAAGGGAGAAAAGGCAGTCGGCAGTGGTGAAAACGGCAGAAGGCAGAGGGCAGAAGGCAGAAATGCCGCGACGCGGCCAAGAAGCATGCGCTATCGCGAGGCAGCGGACATTTTTAGATGTCTGAAAAATAGGAGCCCCACTCACTACTGACAACTCACAACTCGCCAGCCCTTTCTTTATCAACTATATCAACCCAGTCAACGCTATCAACTGTCTGCTTTATTACCTACAGCTCTTTCTTCCTGGTCAACTGGTTAACTGGTCAACTTGTTAACTTATCACCCCTCAACTTGCCCCCAATTTACCCACATCCCCTAAACGGCTTTTCAAAACGGTAACCAAACAATTTATATTTGCCCCCATGTCAAAAGCTGCTACTACAGAAACTCCTTTAATGCAACAACACCGGGCTATCAAACAACGCTACCCCGATGCTGTACTGCTGTTTAGAGTTGGTGATTTTTACGAAACTTTTGGCGAGGACGCTGTAGTGGCTTCGCAGGTGCTGGGTATTACCCTTACCAAACGGAACAATGGCGCCGCCTTCAGCAGTGAACTGGCGGGGTTCCCCCATCATGCCCTCGATACCTACCTGCACAAACTGGTGCGGGCCGGTTACCGCGTGGCCATCTGCGATCAACTGGAAGACCCCAAAGCTGCTAAAGGCATTGTGAAACGGGGTGTTACCGAACTGGTGACGCCCGGGGTTGCCACCAACGATAAAATGCTGGAGCATAACAGCAACAACTTCCTGGCCGGTATTCATTTTACCGAAGACCAGGCAGGTATTGCGTTCCTTGATATTTCAACCGGTGAATTCTTTGTTGCCGAAGGCAATTCTGAATACATCGATAAACTATTGCAAACGCTGAAGCCGGCTGAAGTAATTTTTCAGCGCAGCTTTCAAAAGCATTTCAAAGAGGTGTTTGGTTCCCGCTTCTATACCTACACCATGGAAAGCTGGATCTTCGACGGGCCTTATGCGAACGAAAGCCTGCTGAAACATTTCAATACACATTCACTGAAAGGGTTTGGGGTTGAAGAAATGCACCTGGGCATTGTGGCCGCCGGTGCGGTACTACATTACCTGAAAGATACCGAGCACCCCAACCTGCAACACATCACCAGCATTCAGCGCATCGACCGCGACGATTACCTGTGGATGGACCGCTTCACCATCCGCAACCTGGAGTTGATCAGCACTGGTCATGGTGATGGTAACAACCTGCACAAGGTGCTCGACAATACGGTATCGCCTATGGGCGCCCGTTTGCTGAAACGCTGGATCCTGTTACCCTTAAAAGACATCAACCGAATAAATGAACGCCTGGAGCTGGTTGAGTTCTTTATCAAAGAAGTTGACCTGCGCAATAAACTGATCCAACATATAAAACAATGCGGCGATATCGAGCGGCTGGTGAGCAAGATCCCACTGAAAAAGATAAACCCGCGCGAAGTGCTGCAAATAGCCCGGGGCTTACGGCATATTGAAGAAATTAAACAGATCTGCAGCAATACTGAAAGCGAATACCTGAAACGGCTGGCCGATTCGTTGAACGGCTGCCGCTATATTGAAGAAAAGATCACCAAAGAGATCATTGACAATCCGCCCGCTATGGTGTCCAAGGGCGGCGCCATTCAACCCGGCATTCACGCCGAACTGGATGAGCTGCGTAATATTGCTACCAATGGCAAGGAATACCTGGTGCAGTTGCAACAAAAGGAATCGGAGAAAACAGGGATCTCTTCTTTAAAGATCGGTTTCAACAACGTATTTGGTTATTACCTGGAAGTAACCAATTCGCACAAAAGCAAGGTTCCAACCGAATGGATGCGCAAGCAAACCCTGGCCAATGCGGAAAGGTACATTACCACCGAGCTGAAGGAATACGAGGAAAAGATAACCGGGGCTGAAGAAAAGATCCTGGCCATTGAGCTGGATATTTATGAAAAGCTGTTGCTGGAATTACAGGACTACATTGCCCCCATGCAGGTGAATGGGAATGTACTGGCCATACTCGATTGCCTGTTGTGTTTTGCGCACAATGCCCTGCATTTTAATTACAAAAAACCTGAGCTGCACGAGGATGGTGTGCTGGAGCTGAAAGAAAGCCGCCATCCGGTGATAGAACGCAATTTGCCCGCAGGCGAACCGTATATTTCCAATGATGTATTCCTGGAACCGGCTTCGCAACAGGTTATCATTCTTACCGGACCCAACATGAGCGGTAAAAGCGCCATCTTACGTCAAACCGCGCTGATTACGCTGATGGCGCATATGGGCAGCTTTGTACCGGCTACCGCTGCACGCATTCCACTTACTGATAAAATATTTACCCGGGTAGGCGCTTCCGATAATTTAAGCGGCGGCGAAAGTACCTTCATGGTGGAAATGAATGAAACGGCCAGCATCATCAATAACATTTCTTCCCGCAGTTTGATCCTGCTCGATGAAATTGGCCGTGGCACCAGTACCTACGATGGTATTTCCATTGCCTGGAGCATTGCTGAATACCTGCACCAAAGCCCGCATGCACCCAAAACTTTGTTTGCCACCCATTACCACGAACTGAATGAGCTGGAAAACAAACTGCCCCGTATAAAGAACTTTCACATCACCAATAAAGAGATTGGTAACAAGATCATCTTCCTGCGCAAGCTGGCTCCCGGTGGCAGCACCCACAGCTTTGGTATTCATGTGGCCAAAATGGCCGGCATGCCTCCTGTCCTCATCGACCGGGCCAACGAGATCTTAAAAGTGCTGGAGAAAAAGCACGAAGACCAACCTACTGCCAACGTTCAAAACAAACTGCAAGACCAGGTAAAGGAGATCGCCAGCCAGAAAGTACAGCTTTCGATCTTTGACGCCCACAGCGAAACCTTTGGGGACATTAGGAAAATGCTCCATGACATCGACATTAACCGCTTAACGCCCGTAGAAGCGCTTTTAAAGCTGAACGAAATAAAAAACCTGGTAAAATAGGTTCTTATAAATAACTCAGCCACCACTGACTATGCGTGCTTTTATATTTATTATACCAACGGCACAAGGGGTACAATGCCAATATAACAAAAGCCCAGATCAAATATACTACGCCCAAGCTATAGCCAAATTGTATGGGTCTGAACAGGAAGGGTGATGGGCTAACAATGTCTTTGGCGCCATATCCTGAAACATAAAAGGCAATTACCGTTAGTATATGGATCAGGTAAAGATGGAGCACGTAGTAAAAGAATGGCACCCGCCCAAACACCTTCACAAAGTCGGTAAAGCGGTTCTGCACATTCTCCAGCAAAGCCAGCATAATAAGAGAAGGCCCCAGTGTAATGCAGGCATACATTAAAGAAGGTGGATACTTGTGCACATTCATGAACGACAGAAAGGTGGCCATGCCGGTTTGTTGCGGTGTCCAGGGTAATGGATTGCCATACCCATTTAACAACCTCAATGCTACAAACATAACGATCAGCCCCAGCCCTATCGATACCAGTGCTTTTTGTCTTTTTATGGTATCAACAGTTGGCGCAAATAATTTACCGGCACAATACCCCATGAACATTATGCCCGTCCAGGGCGCAAAGGCATAAGCAATGACCAGGGAATGCCTGGGTGCAAAAGTATAGTTATCAAACCGCGCATCGTGCAACAGGTCCCAGATAAAAGGTACAGTATGGTTATGGGCTGCCTCGGGATAGTCGAGTGAATTATGACCCAGTACAATTAAAGCGCCAATGGCAAAAATAACTCCATAGGGCAACCGTACTGCCAGCCCCAGCAACACCATACTGATGCCAATGGCCCAAATAACCTGGAAGATGATCGTATTATAGAGTGGGTTAAAGGTCCAGGCCAATGATATTACAACCATCTCGATCAGGATCAGCCACAATCCCCGCTTTAATAAAAAACTGCTGAGCGCCGCCTTTGTTTTTTGTAATCCTATCAGGTAGGCCGAGGTGCCGGCCAGGAACACAAAAGTTGGCGCACAAAAATGCGTGATAAAACGGGTAAAAAATAACAACGGTGTGGTGGTGGCAGGATCGAGTGGATCATGTTGAAAAGCATCATTATGAAAATAGTCCCGCACGTGGTCAAGCGCCATAATGATCATCACAATGCCGCGTAATACGTCAATTGACTGTATCCGCTTTTTTACTGCAGGTAGTTGGTCCATACTGGCTTTATTAAGGGATTCGCTTCAATTTACACATAATCCTTATAAAAGCGGGGAATTTGGGTTTAACGGCAGCGAGCTTATATAAAAAGCGGCCTCCGACTTATCGGGGGCCGCTGACTCATCCGCCAGCGGCGAATGATTTGTTTTAACTTAACCACAGCGATTGAAGGCAGAGTTGTGCAACCTTCAGGCATAGTAGTTCAAAAAATAGTGCCAGTTGTGCCTGATAACTTAAATAAAATGTTAAAGGCCAGACAGGCGTATGCTATTCAGCGTTTGAAAATCATCTTTTAACTTATTATAAAGACCTGCATATACTTTATAATACAGTTGATAGCGTGCATGCAACGCCTCATTGGGGTTATATTGTTGCTGAATGTGGAAAATCCGGGTCGTTTCACTGGCATTCATAATACCCAATGCCTGAAAACCCAGGATAGCAGCGCCTACGGAGGAAGCATCATCACTATTAATGAGGTTGATCTCTCTTCCAAACAAATCGGTTAACCATTGTAACCATAAAGGCGAGTTGATAAAACCACCGCTGGCATAAATATGTTGTATGGCCCCTACTGTCTCCTGCACCGATGCAGCTACCTGGCATAATGCGTAATTAATTCCTTCTATAATGGCACGCATAAAATGCGCTTGCGTATGGCCGCTATGCACCCCTACAAAAACACCTTTGGCACTGGCATCCCAAACCGGCGCGCGTTCACCCAAAATATAAGGCAGAAAAAGCAATCCATCAGCACCGGCCGGCGCCTGCGCTGCCTGTTGTACAAACCAGCTCAGATCGCCCCCGCTTGAAAACGGCTTTTTCAAAAAATGTTCTGTATACCATTTTAACACCACCACGCCATTGTTGATGGCGCCGCCTGATACATACAACTCATCGGTAAGTATATAGTTGAAGATGCGTTCCTGTTTATCATAGGCCGGTTCGCTGGCAATCATGCGCACAGCCCCACTGGTGCCAATGGTTACCGACAGATCGCCGGGGTGGGTGGCATTACTGCCCAGGTTAGCCAGACAACCATCGCTGGCGCCAATGATAAAAGGGGTGTTGGCATCTATGCCCAACTGTTTGGCATATTTTGCCGCCAGTCCTTTTACGATATAAGTAGCAGAGACAGGTTGTGATAATTTATCACTGGTAATACCGGCGGCCTGCAGCGCCGGTGCATACCAGGTCTTTTTATAAATATCAAACAACCCGGTAGCAGATGCAACGGAATGATCAACCAGGTATTGATTGAAGAACCGGTAAAAAACAAACTCCTTGATGGAAATAAATTTATGCGTAACTGCAAAAATGTGCGACTGGTTATCACGCAACCACATGATCTTGCATAAAGGCGACATGGGATGAACCGGGGTGCCGGTTTGGCGATAGATATCCTTATCGGCAGGTGATTGTTTTAATGCTTCCGCATATCCGGCGCTGCGGGCATCAGCCCAGGTAATAACGTTGGTAAGCGGTTCGCCATTAACGTCTACTGCAATCAGGCTGTGCATAGCGGCGCTGAAGCTAACGCCCGCTATGGGTGCCGATACACCTTTTACTACCTGTTCAATACAGGTCATTACGGCATTGAACAGCACTTCGGGGTCCAGCTCATGATAGCCGGGCGCCCCTACCAGCGGGTTATACGACACATACGCATTACCGGTAACATTTCCCTCGCTGGTAAATGCAATCGCCTTGGTGCCTGATGTTCCTATATCAACGCCTATGATAACATCCATATGACAAACTGGATTTTACCGGTAAGTTAAAAGATTTTTCGCACGGAGGGTATATAAAACGGCTTGTATTAAAAAAAGCGGGCCGGTTGTAAGCGATCTAAAAGCCTAGATCATTTCTTTCAGTTTCGCTACAACAAAATCAATCTCTTCTTTGGTATTGTGTTTACTGAAGGAGAAACGTACAGTTACCCGGTTGGGATCGTTATTGACTGCGGCAATAACATGCGAGCCCTGTATGGCCCCGCTGGTGCAGGCGCTGCCGCCGCTTACGCAAATGTTATTTATATCCAGGTTAAATAAGATCATTTCCGATTTCTCTGTCATGGGAAATGAAACGCTCAGCACCGTATACAGGCTTCGGCCCAACGGATCGCCATTGAAAGCAGCTTCAGGCACCGCCGTTTTCACCTGTTCCATCATATATATCTTCAATCCCTGTATATAGTTGCTGTCGGCCTCATAGCGTTCGGTAGCCAGTTCCAGCGCCTTGGCAAACCCAACAATGCCGTACAGGTTTTCGGTTCCTGCCCGCATATTGCGCTCCTGCGCACCGCCATGGATGTATGGTTTTATTCTTACATTTTCATTTACATATAATATTCCCACGCCTTTAGGCCCATGGAACTTATGGCCTGCGCCGGTAATAAAATGCACCGGAGTATTACGCAGGTCGAAGGGAAAATGCCCTACCGTTTGCACTGTATCGGAATGAAAGATGGCGTCATACTTTTTGCACAGGTTGCCTACGGCATGCAGGTCGAGCATATTGCCAATTTCATTATTGGCGTGCATAAGCGTAACCAGGCATTTCTTCGTACTGTTGGCCAGCAGGCGCTCCAGGTCTTCCAGATCAACATGACCATCGGGCAACAGTTTTACTTCGCTCAAAGTAACCTCACCCTTGTGAACCAAATGTTCAACCGTGTGCAAAGTTGCGTGGTGCTCTATAGGCGAAGAAATAATATGCCGGCAACCCAGGTCGTTAATAGCTGCGTTGATGGCTGTGTTGGAACTTTCGGTTCCGCCCGAGGTAAAGAATATTTCTGCCGGATGAGCATGGAGGATCTTGGCCACCGATTTACGGGCATTTTCAATAGCCAGGCGGGTTTCCCGTCCGTAAGAATAAATAGAAGAAGGGTTGCCAAACTTTTCGGTAAAATAGGGCATCATGGCTTCCAGCACCACCGGATCGAGCGATGTGGTGGCAGCATTATCAAAATATATTCGTGCAGGCTGATTCGCCATGTAGTTGTATTTAAAAAAAATGCCCCGCCGGAGCGGAGCAAAATTGAATAAAATATTTGAATAGAGATCCTAAAAAGCTTGAATTACACGCACCCTATCAAAAACAGCTGCTGACCATCAATTGTTCAATAATTCACCTTGTTTGGCTGAAATTATTTAATAACTACATAAATTCCTTGATGTCGTGCATTAACCGGAGCGCTATATTATTAGCCGTAGTTTCAAAACTGCTTTCGGCATAAATACGAATAATAGGTTCTGTGTTCGACGTACGTAAGTGAACCCAGTCGCTATCGAATTCTATCTTTAAACCGTCTTCAGTATTTATTGGCTGGTTCTTATATTTTGTTTTGATCTTCTCGAAAACCTCTTTTACATCGATGCTGGTCTGTAGTTCAATTTTATTCTTCGAGATAAAATAATCGGGGTAACGCGTCCTGAATGAGCGGATACCATTTTTATGGGTAGCCAGTGAACTCAGGAACAAACCAATGCCAATGAGCGCATCGCGGCCATAATGCAGGTCAGGTACAATAATACCACCGTTGCCTTCACCGCCTATTACGGCTTCCGTCTCCTTCATTCTATTTACTACGTTCACTTCGCCAACAGCAGAAGGATAGTATTGTCCGCCATGTTTGATGGTGATCTCTTTCAATGCTTTGGTGCTGCTCATATTGCTCACCGTATTGCCCACTTTTTTGCTGAGCACATAGTCAGCAACAGCCACCAGCGTATATTCCTCGCCAAACATGCTGCCATCTTCACAAACAAAACACAGCCTGTCTACATCAGGGTCAACCGCAATACCAATGTCGGCTTTATTGTTACGCACCGCAGCGCTTAATGCCGTTAGGTTTTCCGGCAATGGTTCGGGATTGTGTGCAAATTTGCCGGTGATCTCTTCATTAAGCACAATTACATTTTCAACACCCAATGCTTTTAATAATGGCGGAATAGCCAATGCACCGGTTGAGTTCACCACATCTACCACCACTTTATAATTTTTCAGGCGAATGCCTTCCACATCAACCAGGGGATAGTTTACAATAGTATCTATGTGTTTTTGAATGTATGTGTTGTTTTCAGTATAAGAACCCAGCTTGTCAACAGATACGAAATTGAAATCTTCTTTTTCTGCTTTTTCCAGCACCAGCGCACCGTCGGCAGCACTGATGAATTCGCCGTTTTTATTCAACAGCTTTAATGCATTCCATTCTTTAGCATTATGACTGGCAGTAATAATAATACCACCGGCAGCTTTTTCCCATACCACTGCCAATTCAACCGTAGGCGTGGTAGAAAGTCCGATATCAACTACATCTATGCCCAGCCCCGTTAGTGTATTCACTACTAGTTGCTGCACCATAGCGCCGCTGATCCGGCCATCGCGGCCGATAACAATTTTATTGCCTGAACCTTTTTCAAGCAACCAACTACCAAAGGCGGCGGAAAATTTTACCACATCAAGGGGAGTGAGATTTTCTCCGGTTTTACCTCCGATCGTTCCACGAATGCCAGATATACTTTTAATCAATGCCACAATAAACAGGGTTTATCAGTAATAATTACAAAAATAAGTGTTTGGCTGTTAGCAGGGACTACCGGATTAGGGTATTTATAGGATGGGGATCAGAAAAGTGAAGATAAGCGAAAATTAAAGACATTTTAAATATGAGGGACAACATGTGGAAAAGAATGAATAAAAACCACCTTTTCAATTAATTATGGGTTAATTTTTACATTTAATAATAGTAGGATGTATGTATAATCCCTTGTACCTGCCTGATAATATCTTGATTTACTCCCCTACTTTTGCTTAAATTTTTGGCCTTCATGTTCAACAGCAGCACCTGGTTTAAGGAGTGGTTCAATTCTCCTTACTATCATAAATTATATTTTGAACACGACGAAAAAGAAGCATCTGCATTTATTACCAGGCTGCTGAATAAATTGAGCGTACCCGAACATGCCCGGTTACTCGACGTTGCCTGTGGTCGTGGCCGTCATTCGAAATTACTGGCTGCACACGGTTTTGATGTTACGGGTATTGACCTGGCCCCCTCCAGCATTGCCATTGCCAAAGCGCAGGAAAACAGTCACCTGCATTTTTATGAACATGACATGCGGCTGCCCTTCTGGATAAATTATTTCGACTACGCCTTTAACTTCTTTACCAGCTTCGGTTATTTCAGAACCGAACGCGAACACTACAATGCCATCAGAACCATTGCCAATGCTTTAAAACCCAAAGGCACTATTGTGATCGATTACCTGAATGTTCACTATGCCGAAGACCACCTGGTGCACAAACAGGAGAAAGTGATTGACGACGTCACTTATTACCTTACCAAATGGTACGATGAAACGCATTTTTATAAGAAGATAGAAATTGAAGATGAGTCCCTGGAAGCGCCGCTGGAGTTTACTGAAAAGGTTTCTAAATTCTCCCTGGGCGATTTCAACGACATGCTCGCCTATTACCATCTTCAATTAAAAGAGGTGTATGGCGATTATAACCTGAATGCGTATGATGTTAAGTATTCTCCCCAGATGATTATGATCGCTGAAAAGAAAAGCTGATAATTACTTACCAGCTTTTTTATTATTTAATAGCATATACTTCGCGGTTTCATAAAGCGCATCTGTCAAAACACCCATGTCGTGCATAATGGCGGCATGTGCGGCATCGTTAGGAACAGGATCGTTATTGATGATGGAAACCAGTTCTTCTTTTTTAGTCACCAATTGTTTGCGGTATAAATACTCACCTTTTACTACACCCGTCATACTGTTATCGGGGTCAAAAACAAATGCAAAACCAGTAGTGGCGGAGTCAAGCAGATCTTTGCCGAGGGTGCCGTTTTTGTAAGGGATATTACTCAGCCCGGCAATGGTAGGCATAACATCAACCTGTGAGCTGATGTTATGGATCCGTTGCGGCGCCAGTAAACCAGGGGCATAAAACAACAGGGGCACATGCATGGTATTTAACCGTTGGGCTGTCCAGGCATGAGGGAACAACCCATCTGCATTACCAACAATACCATGGTCACCCACAAAAACAAATACTGTGTTATTATAATACTTTTCTTTACGGGCGGCCTCTATGAATTTGCGGTAACCAAAATCAGTATAGCGGAAGGCGTTCATTTCATCGTTCGACTCAAATCCGAATTTGGTCAATGAATCGTACGGATACTGCGCCTTTTTAAATTCAGCCTGGTCTTCTTCCGGGATCGTATAAGGCCGGTGGTTATCGGCCGTTTGAATAATGGCGAAGAATGGCTTTTCCTGTTTGGCCAGTATCTTATTGGCCTCCAGGAACAGGTTCTTATCACTAATGCCCCACACATCGATCTTCTTTGCGGTATAATCATCCTGCTCGTACAAATGCAGGCTATCGATATTATTGGTCAGCACCCCCCGGATATTGGCCCAGCTGGTGCTACCGCCCAGAAAATAGAATTTATCGTAACCATTAAAATTATTGATGATGGTATGCTGATCTACCATGCTCGGGTTGCGGCTGGCTGTTTTTGGCATTTCCACATCGGGCGTACCGGTAATGGTTGCCCATACACCACGGGCGGTGCCATAGGTAGGCGTAAAACAGCGGTCAAAGAAAACACCCTGGCGGCATAAACTGTCAAAGAAAGGCGTGGTGTTCAGCGGATTGCCAAACATGGAACTTTTGTAGGCGCTGAAAGATTCGCAGATCACCAGCACAATATTGGGCCGTGAGGTAAGCGCACCTGGCCGCGGCGCCACCATGCGGGCAAAACTCAACGGATCGGTTGACGGCGTAAAATGTAAATTGTTGCCGATCACCGGGGCCAGTTCCTTTACTTTCTTTTCATCATAACTGCTATGTCTGAATTTCAGCGTGCTGAAAAAACTTTCAAAGGGGTTCAACGCCAGACCGGCTTTATAATCGCCTCCCAGTGCAAAAGCATCGCTCCAGCGTAACGGGTATTGAGCCAACCGGCCAAAAATGAAAAACCCGCACACTAAAAAGCTTCCGATAAAGAAAATGATGCGGCTGCGTTTTGTTCCGGTATAAGTTTGTTTACTCACCGATCTGTGCATGCGGTTGAATATCCATATCAACAGGGCTGCCATCAGTAATATGCCCAGCACCAGGCGTACAATGGGATACGATTGCCATACCATGCCCATGGAGATCTTTGCATCTTCCAGGTAATTCAGGGCGCTGGCATTCAGGCGTTGCTCCAGGTAGGCATAATGGGCAAAGTCTACCGCAAAGAAAAAAAGCGCGAATACGACGGCAATGCCGAGGATCGTCATCCAGAACTTTTTACCCCGTTTACTGGTAAAAGGGTGCAAGGCCGGAATGCTGCCCAAAATGAGCATAGGCACCAACAATATGGAGATCATTCTTAAATCGTACCTGAGACCCAGGAAAAAAGCGCCGCCCAATTGGCCAAGGCCATAACTTTGCTGGTTACTAAAAAAATATAACCCAAGCCTCATGAACGTGAATAAAGCAAGGAAAATCAATCCAGTCCAAAAGATCCAACGGGTCAGTTTAGGAATATTCGACATATGTAGTGAAATAAGAAAATAAGGCGTAAAATTATAGTTTTTTATTTTTGTAATTATGATTGTTGATCCACCCGCCTGCCTCTTAACATTCTGGCAACTAATTCAGCCCGTTGATACCTGGCTTATTACCCATATCAACCAGGACTGGGGCAACTCGTTTTTCGACACGGTTTTACCTTTTGTGAGGGAAACATTAACATGGGTTCCCCTGTATTTGTTCCTTTTATTGTTTGTAACAACCAATTTCGGCATAAAAGGTTGGTGGTGGGTTATGGGCGTTGTGCTATGCGCGGCCCTGAGCGACCTCATCAGCAGCCAGGTAATAAAACAAGTTATCTGGCGCACAAGACCATGCCGCGACGAAGCGCTTGGACCTCAATTGCGGTTTTTTATAAATTATTGTCCGGGCAGCTCCAGCTTTACCTCATCCCATGCTACCAATCATTTTGCCCAGGCCATGTTCTTTTTTGCCACCTTACGGCCTGTAATGGGCAAATGGGCCAATCTTTTCTTCGTTTGGGCGTTTATTATCGCTTATACCCAGGTTTATGTGGGGGTGCATTACCCTTTTGATGTATTTTGCGGAGCGCTCCTGGGTTGCGGAATAGGTCTTGTGTTAAGCAAACTATTTCATAAGCGAATAGGAATGCTTACAGTATCTTAGTTAAACCAAACCACCCGGCTAATGGAAATTTTTATATTATTGGCGTTGATCTTTTTGAATGGTTTATTTGTAATGTCGGAAATAGCCCTGGTATCGGTTCGAAAATCCCGGTTGGAAAACATGGCCAACAAAGGCGACGAAACCGCCCGCAAGGCCCTGGACCTGGCTAATAACCCGGAATTGTTTTTATCGGCGGCACAGATCGGGATTACCCTGATTGCCATCCTTACGGGTGTGTACTCAGGCGAACGTTTCGGCAAGTACCTGGAACCTTCTCTTCAAAAAATTGAGATCATCCAACCCTACGCCCAGCCTATTTCCACTACTATCATTGTCATTATCGTTACTTTTCTTTCAATAGTATTTGGTGAATTGATTCCTAAACGGATTGGCCTGATAAAAGCCGAAAAAATTGCCCGCATTGTGGCCCTGCCGGTGTTGTATTTTTCCAAAGCTACCCATCCCTTTGTGTGGCTGCTGAATAAAACCAGCAACCTGTTCCTGAAGATCCTGAACGTTAAATCAACGGCAGACAACAACGTTACGGAAGAGGAAATTAAAGCCATCATCAGCGAAGGCACCGAACAGGGCGCTATTGAGGAAGTAGAACAGGAGATCATTGAGCGGGTATTCCACCTCAGCGATCGCAACATCACTTCGTTAATGACCCACCGAAGTGATATCATCTGGTTCGACCTGAACGATACAGAAGATTCCATTCGCGGCAAGATCATCGATGAGCCGCACTCAGTTTATCCCATTTGTGATAAAGACCTCGATAATATCAAAGGCATTGTGAGCTTAAAAGACCTGTACGTTACCAACGATTTCCTGGCTTTTAAGTCAATTATGAAACCGGCCCTGTTTGTACCGGAGAACATTACGGCGTACCGCCTGCTGGAACGGTTTAAACAACAGCGGGTACCCTCCTGCTTTATTGTTGATGAATATGGCAGCCTGCAGGGAATGATCACCTTAAACGACATCTTAACGGCCCTGGTTGGTGAAATGCCGCAGCCAGACGATGATGATTACGAAATTGTAAAACGCAAAGACGGGTCGTACCTGGTTGATGCGCAAATACCTTTCTATAATTTTCTGAGCCACTTTTACAAAGCGGAATGGATGAGTGAGGTGGAACAGGAGTTTGATACCCTGGCGGGGTTCATCCTGCACCAGCTCGAACGCATTCCGCACATCGGCGATACCATGGAGTGGAAGGGTTTTCAGTTCGAGATCATTGATATGGATGCGCAGCGGATAGACAAGGTGTTGGTTACTGCTTCGGAAGATATATTGGAGGATATGGAGGATGGGCCGGAGGAAGATGAGGTTGGTTGATCAGTTGACGAGTTGACCAGTTAACCAGTTAACAAGTTGACGGGTTAACAAGGGATTGAAGTGAGGCGTTTTCGGTGAGAAGGGAAAGGTTGATAGAGTTGACGAGGTTGATAGTGTTGATAAAGGAGCCGGGAGACAAGAAAGAAGCTTTCAGCATAGAAGTTGCTTTGCCGCGTCGCGGCATTTCTGCCTTCTGCCCTCTGCCTTTTACTTAAAATTGAAAAGAAGCTTCCTTTTCGGGATAATTCAATCTTGTACTTTTGCGGCTTCCACCTACCGTCACATGCATCAGATTCATTTGTTTATCGTATGATTCATACAGGATGGAATTTACCACGTCGATCTTTTTAGGGGCCGTGGTGGCATTATCCACTTCAAAATAACCCCATACAGCATCGTTCTCTTTTTCAAACCCAACAAAACTCAGCGTTACTGCCTTATTATCCAGCTTTAACAGCAAATGGGTTTTAATGTATTCATTCACCAGTTTGTCGTTCTCCTTCTTATTGGCAGGAGCAGAAAGATCAACTTTGGCGTGGTATACATTTGCCAGCGTTTTCTCAAAATCGTCAGTAAAGATCTTACAGCTTATTTCAAGGTCTTTGTCAGCGGCATTGTAATTCATTTCAGTAACACTTACAAACAACGGATGGCGTGCCAGGGAATTGGCCGGCGCGCCGGAATGACTGCTAAAAGTTGCTAAAGCCGGGAACAACCATTTAAATAGTAGTATTACCATTAAACATGAAAATTTTAAGGTTACAAATCTCTTAATTATTTTAACACCTTCACGGCAATATGCAGGATTTCACAATTTATTTTAGACTGGGAACAGACCACATTCTTACCCCCGATGCGCTGGATCACATCCTGTTCGTAACTGCTTTGTGTCTGCGTTATTTGTGGCAGGACTGGAAAAAAGTAGTGGTGCTGGTGACGGCCTTTACCATCGGTCATTCATTAACGCTGGCGCTGAGCGCGCTGGATTATATTCATGTAAACACCAGTTGGATCGAGTTCCTGATACCGCTTACGATTGTGGCCACCTGTGTTAACAACCTGGTTCAACACAAGGCCGAACAACAAAAGCGGTTACCGGTGATCTACTTCTTTGCCCTGTTCTTCGGCTTAATACACGGGCTGGCCTTTGCAGGAACGCTCCTGAGCCTGGAAGGCAAAGAGGGCATCATTGGGCGCTTACTGGCCTTTAACATTGGCATAGAAGCCGCACAGTTACTTATTGTGCTTCTCGTGCTGCTGTTATCATTTTTACTAGTGCGATTACTTAAATTATCAAGAATGGTATGGTTGCGAGGTGCATCTGCCTTAATTTTGGTGATTTCACTCTTTTGGGCGTATCAAAGATTCCCATTTCATAAAAACTACCATGATGAATCAGAAAAAACAGTTCTTGTTTCTGGCGTTTGCTGTAGCGACACTGTATAATGGCGCACAAGGCCAGAACATACAGAACAACCCGGGTTCCAACCACGGAAATAAATTCGAACAGTTGGGCACCATACTGCCAACACCCAACGAATACCGCACTGCCAGTGGTGCGCCCGGTCCTAAGTACTGGCAGCAAAAATGCGATTACGATATCAAGTGCGAACTTGATGAAACCAACCTGAAACTGACCGGCAGCGAGACCGTTTCTTATTTTAACAACTCACCCAATACGCTTACGTATTTGTGGTTACAGCTGGATGAGAACGAGCACAGTTCAACCAAAAACGCCAATTACCAAACCGGCAGCGCCATGCCCCCAAAACTGGATGCAGCCATGGTAGACCGCTATGAAGAAGGTAATTCAGACAATGGTTATGGCTGTAACATTGTAAAGATCACCGATGCATTGGGCGCCCCGCTCAAATACACCATCAACAAAACCATGATGCGTGTTGAATTACCAACGGCTTTAAAACCCGGACAAAAATTCGCCTTCAACATTAACTGGAATTACAAGATCGCCGACCGCTTTACCTATGGTGGCCGCGGTGGTTATGAATTTTTTGCTGAAGATGGCAATTACCTGTTCACTATTACCCAGTGGTATCCCCGCTTGTGCGTATACAGCGATTTCCAGGGCTGGCAGAACCACCAGTTCACCGGTCGTGGTGAGTTTGCGTTAACCTTTGGCAACTTTAAAGTGCAAATGACCGTGCCGGCCGACCATATGGTAGGCGCAACCGGCGAATGCCAGAACTATGCACAAGTGTTAACGCCCACGCAAATGGCCCGTTATACAAAGGCACAAACAGCTAAAGAACCCGTTCAAATAGTAACCCTGGAGGAAGCTAAAAAAGCGGAGGCCACCAAAAGCAAAACAAAGAAGACCTGGATCTTCAAAGCTGATAATGTGCGCGACTTTGCCTGGACCTCTTCCCGCAGATTTGTATGGGATGCCATGCCAGCGGTTGTAGAAAGCAAAAAGGTGATGTGTATGAGCTTTTATGGCAAGGAAGCCTATGGCCTGTACAGCAAGTTCTCAACCAAAGCTGTTGCCCATACGATCAAAACCTATAGCAAATTCACCATCCCCTACCCTTACCCGGTAGCGCAAAGTATTGAAGCAGCCAATGGGATGGAATACCCCATGATCTGCTTCAACTATGGCCGTACCGATAAGGATGGCACGTACAGCGAAGCCACCAAATACGGTATGCTGGGTGTTATCATTCATGAAGTGGGTCACAACTTCTTCCCCATGATCATTAACAGCGATGAGCGTCAATGGAGCTGGATGGATGAAGGCCTGAACTCATTTGTAGAATACCTGACTGAAGAATTATACGATAATAAATTCCCTATTCGCGGAAAAGGACCAGCCTGGGCCATTGTTGATTACATGAAACTGCCAAAAGACAAGCTGGAACCTATTATGTCGAACTCAGAGAACATCATTGGCTTTGGTCCCAATGCGTATACCAAACCAGCTACCGGGTTGAATATGCTGCGCGAAACCATTATGGGCCGCGAACTGTTTGACTATGCCTTTAAAGAATATGCACGCCGCTGGGCATTTAAACATCCCGAACCAGCCGACTTCTTCCGTACTATGGAAGATGCATCCGGCGAAGACCTGGACTGGTTCTGGCGCGGCTGGTTCTTTGGAACCGATGCCTGCGATATTGCCATCGACTCCGTGAAATCCTTCAAGGTTGATCCCAATGGTACCATAGCAGGCGATGCCGTTGCTGATAAAGTTGTAGATAAACCCATGGTTACTGCCTTTGATGATATCTCAAAACAACGTAACCGGGAAGACAAGAGCATTCACTTCCTGACCGATCAGGATACTACTTTGCACGATTTCTACTGGCGATATGACCGTGGACTGGAACAAGTTGATACCACCGCCTTCCAGGTTACTGTACCTGCCACTGCCGAAGCGGTGGATGATGCTACCAAACAAAAAGTAGCCGGTAAATATTTCTATCAGGTAGGCTTAAGCAACAAAGGTGGTTTGGTAATGCCTGTAATTTTAGAATGGACGTTTAAAGATGGCAGCAAACAGGTAGACCGCATTCCTGCGCAGGTTTGGCGTCATAATGAGAACAGTGTAAACAAGCTGTTCATTAAAGACAAAGAAGTGGCTTCCATTAAACTGGATCCCATGCGTGAAACGGCTGATATCGATGAATCGAACAACAGCTGGGGCACCATGCCAACGCCTTCAAAGTTTTCTATATTTAAAGCAAAACAACAACCGCGCGGACAATCAACAGGGGTAACACCTATGCAAAAAGCGCAGGAGAAGAAAAAAGGATTTTAAATAACAGGTTCATATACAGATCGTCCCGACCTTGTCGGGACGATTTTTTTTGCGCTCTATTTAGCACAGCTTATCAAGAATATACCTACCTGATGGTAAACCCTTATGGGGATAAATTGATGATTGCACATTAGTACTTAATACATTATTTTTGCCACACCTGAAATTAAAATCCGGAGGTGCTTCTTAATCTGGGTTTTTCTTTCTAATATAGCACTCCATTCCTTTGAATTTCCACCGTTTTAAGGCTCCAATCTCCCAATAGCAATCTGTTATTTGTACCATTATCCCTTATTGATGCTGTAGGTCATGATGTTCCTTCCTTTTTTTGTTATTACATCAGCCAATCCCTTTGAAATGACTCCACTCCAATTTCTATGTTCCTGATATAGCTTATATCTAAAGACAATATATACTTATGAAGCAGTTTACCTCTACACTCTTAATGCTATTCACATGCGTGTACCTGTACGCACAACCGGGTACACTTTATACCGGTTTCAATCCAACGGGTACCCCTGGCTATACGATCAATGATATTGATGGTCAAGGTGATTTTACAAAAGGAATGGCAATAAAGTCCAGCGATGGCAGTATTTATGTAACAGGTTGGATCCAAGGCGCCTCTGACGACTCCCTTTTCATCTCTCACTATTTGAATAATGGCACGTTAGACCTGGCATTTGGCGGTAATGGTACCGTAAGATACCGGTTTAGTACATTGACCACACATAGTAATGCCATTGGGTTGCAAAGCGACGGTACTGTAGTAGTGGCCGGTTGGACCTACGCAAGCGACCATAACTTTTTTGTTGCCCGTTTTGATGGAACTTCCGGTGCACTAAAGAGTACGGTAAATACGGATTTTGGTGGTATTGATGAAGTGAATGCACTGATCATTCAAAGTGATGATAAAATAGTAGTGGCCGGGTTTGGCACCGCCAGCAGTTCAGTAGATCAGGACATGATAATAGCCCGTTATACAGCTGACGGCAGCATGCTTGATAATACATTTAATCCCTCGCCCGCACTCACACCTGGATACATTGTACAGAACATCACGGGGGCAGATGTCGCTAAAGCCATAGCCATCGACAAAACTTCCAGCGATATTATAGTAGCCGGTACAAGTAATTCGGGAAATGCCAATTCGGATTTTGCCATTCTTCGGCTTACCTCCACAGGTGGGTTTGTAAACAGCTTTGATTTTGATGGAATAAAAACCCAGAATATTATTAATAGCAATCATGATGAAGGAAATGCAGTGGCCATTGACGCCAATGGTAACATAGTAGTGGCGGGCACTACTTCCACCGGAGGAAATCCGGATATTGCGCTTATCCGTCTCTCTGCCGCAGGCGTGCTGGATCCCGGATTTAACACCACAGGCACCCCAGGTATTGTGGTCACCGATGTTGCTACCTTTCATAGCAACGAAGGTGTTAGCAGCGTAGCTATTCAAAACGACAATAAAATAGTTGTAGGCGGCGGAACAGACGGCAGTGGCGGCCCCACTTTCGATTTTATGCTGGTACGCTATATTGGCACAGGCGTTAATGCAGGCACGCTTGATGGTAATTTTGGGGCTGGCCTTAATGGTATAGCTACCGGCTCAATAGGCGCCAACGTAACCCCGACAGCCATGCTATTATCAGGAAACAAAATATATGCAGTCGCTAACACTCAAAGCACCCCCAATGTAGTGCTGGCTGTATTTAATAACGATGCGGTTGCGTTGCCATTGGTATTGTCATCTTTCTATGCGCAAAAGCAAACCAACAAAGTAGTATTGCAATGGCAAACCAGCAGCGAAGAAGGCGTTAAACAATTTGTGATCGAGCGCAGCACCGATGGTAAAACTTACAAGTCCATTGGCCAGGTAGCAGCTTCCGGAAACGGCAGCCTTACCAAAAATTACTCATTTGCCGATCAGAGCCCTTATATGTCCACCAGCAACTATTACCGGTTGAACATGCAGGATATAGATGGCGCCATTAAATACAGCAAAATACTCATCATTAAATTCGATGGTCAGTTAACCACCAGCATGGCGGTATTCCCTAACCCCACCAGAGATTTACTGCAGGTTCAACTGCCCGATGGTATGAACGGCTCAGTGGGTTTACAGGTGTTTGACCTGAACGGCCGCCTGGTGAAATTCACCCACCTGGCTTCTGATGGCAGTGCGCTTAACACCACTGTAGATGTGAGCACACTTGTAAGTGGTATTTACATCCTGAAAGCACAAGCCGGCAATGTTACATTGACCAGCCGCTTCATCAAGAAATAGGCAATTGACAACAGGCAATTAGCAAGCTAACAACAGCTCCTTATAATGAAAAAGCCCCGGGTAAATCCGGGGCTTTTCTTATATCTGTATTTTTGAATTTCATTTTCACATTTGTTTATTACCCACCCACGCTTCCATCTTTATACCTCACCTTCTTCTTACCCGAATTCTTCTTTTCAAACTCTACCACTTCCTTTGGTTTGGCTACCGCTTTCTTTTCTGTGGCTACCGGGGCTTTGGCTGCTTCTTCCAGTTTTCCCAGTGTATATACTTCAGAGCGTACTACCTGGCCGGTGACGGGATCATAATATTTCCATACCCCGTGTTTAATAGCCGCGCCTTCATTTTTTACGATCACGGTGCGGTAGGTATCAAATTTATCGGGGTCTTCAATTTCCAGTGTATCATATTCTTTATCGGGGTTCAGCGCCTTCCAGCTTTGTTCAAGCTTCAACTGGCCATCTTTGGTAAAATAGCGGCAAACGCTGTCCTTCAGCCCCCATTTATAGTATTCTATGCCTACCAGGTCGCCCATGAGGGAATATAAACGCCACTCTCCTTCCTTCCGGTCCTTTTCGAACCAGCCTTCCTCTTCATACCCGGCTTCGCCGCGTACATTATCGTAATGTATTTTCCAGGGCCCCCATTTACGGTTAACTTTATCAATCCGGTTCAGGGTATCGCCTGATGAAGTAAGTTTATAGCTTTTCCATTGGGCAAAGCTGCTCATAGAACTCAACACGAACACAAATAAGATCAAACGCATGATAACAGATTTCATAATGGTAATAACCCGCAATAATAACGCCAACCCTGGCTTTTTCATTGTCATGGTTCAACACCCGGTGCCGGCAGCTGTTACCTGCCGAGCGCTTTTTTATGAACGGGGTCATAAGCTATAACAATGACGTCTGCCTGCCTGCCCGTATAAGGTTCATTATCTTTGCCATAGGCCATAATTATTGAAGCCATTACTTTTGTAAAAACAGGCTTTCCTTTGATGGTAGTGGGTTTCATGGTGGCCAGTTTACCTGCAACACGTAAAACTTCCTTTTCAACCGCAGTATTGGTTACCGAGTCGCACCAGGTCTTCGTTACCTTGCCGGCTGTATCGACTATTAAAAAGAGGTTGCAGGTCCCTAATTCCATTCCCGATCCATCCGCTGCCATTGGAACACGAAGGTTCCTGTTAAAAAACCGCGTCAGGGCACCGAACTGGCCAATGCTTTGGCCATCATATTTAAAGAATGTGGTATCCCCCGAAATGGTGCCGTTCTTCGAAAATGAGGTGGTTATAGTACGCGTTTTACGGGCAGATTGCGCCCCGGCGTGCATCGTTAACAGCAGTATTGTGCTGAATAGTATAAGGTGTCTCATTCTTAAATTTAACCATTTTTTCAATGGGGTTCTTATGAAAAAGACAACAAATGTAACAGCGTAATTGTCTGTTTGTATCAGTGTTATTTCGTGGTCAGGAATTGCAGTGCCAGCTCATAGCCTTTCAACCCGAGCCCGATGATGCTGCCAGCCGATTTACCTGAAACGTGTGACAGTTTACGAAATTCCTCACGTGCATGTACATTGGAGATATGTACTTCCACTACCGGAGTTTTTATGCTCGCTATGGCGTCGCCGATAGCTACGGAAGTGTGGGTATAACCACCGGGGTTCATGATAATGCCATCGTAATCAAAACCAACCCGCTGTAATTCATTGATCAGCTCGCCTTCCACATTACTCTGGTAGTAATGGATCTCTACCTGGGGGTACTTGCTTTTCAATGTAGCCAGGTAATCGTCGAAGGAAGTGCTGCCGTAAATGCCGGGTTCGCGTTTTCCTAACAGGTTCAGGTTTGGACCGTTAATGATAGCTATTTTCATGCTTAATAATAATAAAAAAAGGTGAGCCACTCTCAAAGAGTGACCCACCTTTTGCCTTTTATATTAGTTCATATGCTCTTTGATCAAATTGATGAAGTCATCGAACAGGTAACGGCTGTCGTGCGGACCAGGCGTGCTTTCGGGGTGGTATTGAACCGAGAAAGCCGGTTGATCTTTCATTCTAATGCCTTCAATAGAATCATCGTTCAGGTTCACGTGGGTGATCTCGATGTTTTTAGCCTTCTTAACAGACTCAGGATCAACACCAAATCCATGATTTTGCGTAGTTACCTCGCATTTGCCGGTAAGCAGGTTCTTAACCGGGTGGTTGAGGCCACGGTGACCATGGTGCATTTTATACGTATTGATGTCATTAGCCAGGGCTATTAACTGGTGGCCCAGGCAAATACCAAAGGTGGGTACTTTTTCTTTCAGCACATCCTTTACGGTGATGATGGCGTAATCCATCGCTGCAGGGTCGCCAGGACCGTTGGAGATGAAATAACCATTGGGTGCAAAGGCTTTCAGCTCGCTGATAGGCGTTTTGGCAGGAAATACCTTTACATAAGCGCCCCGCTCCACCATGCAGGTAAGAATGTGTTGTTTGGTGCCGAAATCGAGCACCGCAATCTTAACCGGTGAGTTGGGATCGCCGAGGGTATATGGCTTGGTGGTGCTTACCACGCTGGCGAGTTCCAGGCCGTCCATGTTGGGCGTTTTTGCGAGTTCTTTCTTCAACTGCTCAACATCGGTTATTTCAGATGAGATGATGCAGTTCATGGCGCCTTTTGTGCGCACGTGCGTTACCAGCGCGCGGGTATCAACCCCTTCAATGCACACAATATTGTTTTTGATCAGGTATTGATCAAGTGATTCAGTAGCCTGTTTACGACTGTACTGTTCTTCCAGGTTGCGACCGATCATTCCACGAATCTTCACACTATCAGATTCAACATCAGTGTCTTTTGTTCCATAGTTACCTACGTGCACATTGTTCATAATAACAACCTGCCCATAATAACTGGGATCAGTAAATACTTCCTGGTAACCGGTCATCCCGGTATTAAAACAAATTTCACCAGTTGTAGTGCCTATTTTTCCAAAGGCTTTACCATAATGAATGGTGCCATCTTCCAATAACAAAACAGCGGGTTTTTGTAGCGTATTCGACATCTTACTATAAAAAAATTTTGCAAAAATAACACAATAATTAACGTACCAGTTCAATTTCTTGTTCACAGGATATTAAATATTCGAAACCAAATCCCGGCAAGGCAAAAAAAAAGCAAGACTAATAAAAGTCTTGCTCCTTTATAAAAACCAATTCGGTCATTTTTACTTTGCTGCTTTTTTTGCTGGTTTTTCTTCAGTTGCTTCAGCGGCAGGAGCGGCAGCTGTGTCATCAGCCTTTTTACGGGCACTTCCACCACGACGGGTTCTCTTCGCAGCTTCTTTAACTTCGCCTTTTCCTTTTCCGTAGATCTCGTTGAAGTCAACCAGTTCAATCATAGCTGTTTCAGCATTATCACCCAAGCGGATACCCAGCTTAATGATGCGGGTATAACCACCAGGACGGCCACCAACTTTCTCGGCGATAGCGCCAAACAGTTCGGTAACTGCCTCTTTATTTTGCAGGTAGCTGAACACTACACGACGATTGTGCGTCGTATTATCTTTAGCCTTTGTTACCAGCGGCTCGATAAATGTGCGCAGTGCTTTTGCTTTTGCCAATGTGGTATTGATACGCTTGTGCTTAATCAGTTCACTAGCCAGGTTCTTCAGTAACGCCTTCCGGTGGGAGGCCGTTCTGCCCAGGTTGTTAATTTTGTCGCCGTGACGCATGACGTTGTTGTTTTATCGACTGTACCGTGTCAGGAATTACAGTCTACATTATAAATATACTAGAGTTCTTCTTTGTCTAAGCCCAACTTGCTTAAGTCCATACCAAAGTGCAAACCTCTTTCAGCCAGTACCTGCTCAATTTCAGCAAGTGACTTCTGACCGAAGTTTCTGAACTTCATCAGATCTTCCTGTTCGTATTGAACCAGCTCGCTCAAACTGTTGATCTTTGCAGCTTTCAAACAGTTGAAAGCGCGTACAGACAGATCGAGGTCTTCGAGTGGGGTTTTGAGTATTTTGCGCAGTTGCAGCATTTGCTCATCCACCACATCCTCTTTCTTATCTTCTTTGTTATCAAAAGTGATGTTCTCGTCAGTGATGATCATCAGGTGCTGGATCAGGATCCGGCTGGCTTGTTTCACCGCTTCTTCAGGGTGAATGGTGCCATCGGTAGAAACATCCATGATCAGCTTTTCGTAGTCAGTACGCTGTTCAACACGGGTGTTTTCAATAGCATACTTTACGTTTTTGATCGGGGTGAAGATAGCATCAGTGGGGATGTAGCCAAATGGCGCATCTTTCACTTTGTTATCTTCAGCAGGAACATATCCGCGACCTTTTGAAACGGTCAGTTCAATGTCCAGCTTCGCTGATGAATCCAGGATGCAGATCAACAGATCGGGGTTCATGATCTCGAAGTTTTGTGTAGCTTCTCCGATCATGCCGGCTGTGAATTCTGCTTTATTTTTAATGCTCAGGGTAATCTTCTCCTGACTCACTTCATGATCTACTTTCTTCTTGAACCGAACCTGTTTCAGGTTCAAAATGATCTCCAGCACATCTTCGGTAATACCCTTGATGGTAGCAAACTCGTGGTCGATACCTTCAATACGAATACCTACGATAGCAAACCCTTCCAATGAACTCAACAATACTCTGCGCAAAGCATTACCAATGGTTACGCCGTAACCAGGTTCTAACGGGCGAAACTCAAACTGAGCTTCAAATTCCGTTGCTTTTTGTAAAACTATTTTGTCAGGTTTCTGGAAATTTAAAATCGCCATATTATAAATTTCTATTTTTTACGTTAGTAGAACTGTGAATGTGAGTGATTAAGGTAAGCGTTTCACCCGATACGGATCGAGCTCACGATTACTTGCTATATAACTCAACAATCAACTGCTCCTTAATGTTCTCAGGAACACTTTCACGCTCTGGATAAGCTACGAAAGTACCGCTCATCTCAGATTCGTTCCAGTCGAGCCAGCTGAACTTCTGATTTTTACCGCGGAAAACGCCGGTAATAGAAGCATTTGCTTTGTCTTTTTCTTTAACGCCGATGATATCGCCAGGTTGTAACTGGTAAGAAGGGATGTTTACCACCGCTCCGTTTACAGTAATGTGTTTGTGCGATACCAACTGGCGTGCGCCGGGACGTGAAGGAGAAAGACCCAGGCGGTAAACGGCGTTATCCAAACGGGCTTCCAGCAATTTGATCAGGTTTTCACCAGTAACACCTTTAATACGAGCTGCCTCTTCAAAGGTTTTGCGGAATTGTTTTTCCAGAACGCCGTAAGTATATTTAGCTTTTTGCTTTTCTTTCAACTGTAATGCATACTCACCGGGTGCTTTACGCTTTTTAGTACCACCATGCATACCGGGAGGATTGCTGTTCTTTGACAGATATTTACCATTGCCTAAGATAGGCTCGCCGAAAATACGGCAGATTCTTGTTTTTGGACCAGTGTAACGTGCCATGTTGTTATTAAATTAGATTTTTTGGTGACGATACACGATCCTAAAAATCTTAAAAATCAATCGTGTATCCTTTTTGATATATAAATAAATTTAGTGACTTGGGAGTTCCAAATCACTAAATCATAAAATATTACTATACTCTTCTTTTCTTGGGAGGACGGCAACCATTGTGAGGCAGCGGAGTAACGTCTTTGATCATTGCTACTTCAATACCGTTCTGAGACAAAGAGCGGATAGAGCTCTCGCGACCGGCGCCGGGTCCTTTTACATAAACATCAACTTTTTTCACACCTGCATCGAATGCAGTTTTTGCAGCGTCTGCAGCAGCCATCTGGGCGGCATATGGAGTGTTCTTTTTAGAACCTTTGAAACCCATTTTACCGGCACTGCTCCAGGAAATAACCTGGCCGTTCTTGTTGGTAATGCTGATGATAAGGTTGTTGAAGCTTGCAGAAATGTGAACATCACCATAGGTGTCCACCTTCACAATTCTTTTCTTCGCAGCGGCTTTTGCGCTGGGCTGTTGTGCTTTTGCCATAATTGTTAGGTAATCTTAAAAGTTTTAAAATAATTCCGCCTGAGCGGAAGCCAGATCAATACTCCGCCTGCACCTGCATCTGTAATTGACCTGTTTTATTGGTGCAATAATATATAAAGGCTCAAGCCACAAGCGGCAAGGCACAAGAATCAATAACTTGAGTCTTGTACCTTGTGCCTTGTAGCTTAAAGCAATTATTTCTTAGGTGCTTTCTTTTTACCGGCAACAGTTTTCCGTTTTCCTTTACGGGTACGGCTGTTGGTACGTGTACGTTGGCCACGAACAGGCAAACCTTTACGATGGCGCAAACCACGGTAGCAAGCGATATCAAGCAAACGCTTAATACTCATTTGCACTTCAGAACGTAACTGACCTTCTACTTTCAGTTCGTTGGTAATAATGTTACGGATTGCATTCAGTTCGTCATCATTCCATTGATGAACTTTCTTATCCAGTGAAATTCCTGCTTTGGTCAGGATATACTGGGAAGTAGCACGACCGATTCCAAAAATATAAGTAAGACCTATTTCGCCTCTCTTATTCTTGGGTAAATCTACACCGGCAATACGAGCCATATCTTTTCTTTATTGTTTATTTTTATTAGTTGCGGTTCTCTATTTGCTCCCGGATCAGCCGGGACCAATTGATTACCCTTGTCTTTGCTTGAAGCGCGGGTTCTTTTTGTTTATCACATATAACCGGCCTTTTCTACGCACAATTTTACAATCGGCGCTACGCTTTTTAATTGATGCACGAACTTTCATAACGTTTATTTATTTACAGTGCTTTACAACTATTTATAACGGAAGATTATTCTTCCTCTCGTTAAATCATAAGGGCTCATCTCCACTCCTACCTTATCACCAGGTAAAATCCTGATGTAGTTCATCCGCATTTTACCCGAGATAGTCGCTAGTATCTCATGCCCATTCTCAAGTTTTACCTTAAACATAGCGTTCGATAAAGCTTCTATAATTACTCCATCCTGTTTAATCAGCGGTTGTTTACCCATATAATTTTAAGGAGCGCAAAGATATGAATATCATCCTAAAAAAGAAAAAAATAAGAAATAATTAAAAATAATTGCCTGTTTTCCCTTTAATTCCCGGCAAATGTAGCCAAAAAAATACAAGGAGCACTGAAGATCCCAGGCTGTACAATAAACCTGTTTCAATACTCCTTGTACGTATTTAAATAGTTGACTATAAGCAACTTAATAAACTGCAACTGGCATTAATTCTACCTTGGTCATCTGGTAATAATGGTTTTGCAGCTCATGCATACTGATCGGCTGGTTCAGGTACCGGTGATCTTCCCGCCACCATATTTCCAGGTTCGAAAAGTTGTCTTTTTGGGGTAACAGCACCCTGAACGAGTCTTTCATGTACTTGGTACTACCATCCCCGTTCTCGTGTTTGGTAAAACCAAGCTTCCGCATTTGCTCATCAGTCAGGGCTATCGGGTACAGCTCGTGCGGTTCATACCAGAACTCGTTTCCCGCGGCTTCCACCAAGGCTTTCCCTTCCGGCCGGTCAACATCCTTCACCATTCCCTCTCTTTTCTGGCCTTCATATTCGGCCACAACAATATCTCCGAATTTAAGATCTGAAATTTTGATCATATGACAGCATTTTTAGTTGATTTCTAATTTACAAAAGGCTGGCCACATAACCATATTAAGTTTCAAGTGCAACTATTCTATAACAAAGGCTTCAGCCATCTCTTTAGCCGGTTCTGCGGCGGGCGCTGCCTTTGCAAACTTGTGGCTCACCTGCCGGTTAATGAAGAACATCAATATCATACACCCTGCCATGCTTGCCATCACAATGATACCCAGGGTGCTGTAATGCAGCAGCTTTTTATCGGGCCCTTCAGCGATCACCATGCCGGCCAATGCTGCGGCCAAACCGCCCGACAATTGCTGAACCGATGAATTAATGCTCATAAAAGCGCCCCGGTCCTTAGGTTCCGGTATGGCGCTTATCATGGCCGTGGAAGAGACCATCCGGGCCATAATACCAGCAAACATGATCACATTGATCGTAATGACCATGGCCAGCGGCGTTACGCCCAGGTTGGTATAAATAGCCACTATGATCATAGTCATCAGGGTACCTCCAACAAAAACTTTATACTTGCCCAGTTTATCGCTCAGGAAACCTGCGAGCGGACCAAAAATGAATGAGAATAATCCCGAAATGCCATACAGAACAGGAAGATCTTCCTGCGTCAATCCCAGGTTGTGAATACTGAAGGCGCTGCCAAAGGGCATCAGCATAAAGCCGCCGGTAGCCAGCAAGGTGGTGGCCAAAAACGCTAAGATGTAGTTTGAATTGGCGATCGTCTTTCCCAAATGTTCAAACGGATTACGGTCATGCTGCAACTTGAGGTGGGCCGTAACCGGTTTCATATACAGGGCAATGATGATACCCGGTATCAGGCCAACGCCCGCAATCATCCAGAAAGGCGCATGCCAGCCGAAACGGTTGGCCAGAACAAGTCCGATAGGAAGGCCTAGCACCTGGCTCACGCCAAAAGCCATTTGCACAAAACCCATGACCCGCCCTCTTCGCTCAATACTGAACAGATCGGTAATAATGGCCATACCCACGGAACCGATCACCCCGCCAAACAAGCCGGTCACAATACGGGCAGCCAGCAAAAGATGATACGTAGTGGCTATGGCGCATAAGGCGGTTCCAATTAAAAACCCGACATAAAAGAAAATAAGCAATTTCTTCCGGTCGAATTTATCAGCAAAACCTGCGGCCAGCAAACCGGAGATGCAGGCGCTGAAGGCGTACACAGATACCGCCCAGCCGAACTGCGAAGGGGTTATTTTCAATTTTGGCATTAGTATGGCGCCCAAGGGCGACATTACCATAAAGTCAAGGATAACAGTAAATTGTAAAAAAGCCAGGATGGCTATCACAAACACCTCGTATCCTGTAAAGGATGGTTTGGGTGCTTTGGTTGGTTTGGTTGAATTCATTTGATTAGGTTTAATAAATTTTAATTAATCAGGCAGTTCTTCACATACATACCCCGCATTGGTCAATACGCGAATAATGTCGCCCGGTAATAACCATGACGTTTCAATGCGCAAAACATTGTCAATATCATGCTCGTCAACATTCCATCGCAGAATGCCAGGTGTATCACCCATTACTGGGGAAATGCGATGAATGTCTTTTGCCGACACCAGGTTGGTTTTAAAAACCAATACCCGAAGGGCTTTTTTCGTGTAAGAAGGAGGTTTAATGTTATTCATAAAAATGAACATTCATTTACTTAATTGGACAAAAAATACTAAGGTTTGAGCGCCTTCAATACCAATTTCAGGGTCATGTTTACCATTTCGTCGTTTATGGTAAACTCGTCATTGGCGTGACTCCTGCCCTGGCTATGGAATTTTATCAACTGGTACAATGGAGCAAAAGCAATGGCCCAATACACCTCAAAAGGCAGCGGCATCATTTCGCCCCGGTTGATGGCATTCATCACAAACGATCCCAATACATCCCCGAATTTTTGCCGTATAACCTGCCTGATGGTCTCATATAATGGACTGTACCGGATCTGCTCAATAAATTCCATCTCGTCCATATTTTCCAGGTAGAACTTCAGCCGGTTTTTCCATTGTATTTCCATGCCATCGGCAAATGACATTTTCGGATGTATGCCCTGCAAACTACTTTCCATTAACCGGAGGCTGATCTCAGTCGCGATCTGGTTTATCAGGTCTTCGCGGTCTTTATAATAAATGTACAGGGTAGCTGGCGACACGCCGGCGGCCTTGGCCAGCTTTTGCATGCTGAAACCGTCAAGACCCTCCTTTACAACCATTTCAATGGCCTGTTTACGGATACTATTTTCTTTATTGGTATCTCTTGTGCGCATCGGGAGCAAAGATAAATGAATATTCATTCACTTTTAAATGTTTTCACCGAAATTTCACCGAGGTTGGGAAATGAAGGCTGAAATGGGAAGTATGAGATAAGAAAGATGGGTAAGAAAATCCTGATTAGTAGGCCAGCCTGTTCCGGACATGATTTCCGGGGTTTGCTGGTTAGAACAGTAAATCTCCAGCTAATTTTTTTGATTTATAACTGGAAACGAAATTCTCCAACTATTTTTTGCGATTTGTAACTGGAAACAATACGCTTCAAATTATTATTTGCGATTTATAGTTTTAAACAATGCCACTCCAACTATTTTTTACCATTTGTAGCTGAAAATGATCTTTATAAACGGAAAAGTACACACGCAAACTGACAACCTGAACTTAAAACTGAAAACATGGAACTTGAAACTGTTCCCGGTATTAATTTTTTAGCTGTGACTTTTAATGTCTTAACATATTTTTTGGAGCGCGTAAGTTGCTGTACCTTTGCACTCTGATACATCATGCAACGAAAACAACTTACCCGTTGTCGTAGTGCAGTTAGCCATGAACACAAATATTATGAAAAAAACAATTTTGTTTACCTCGCTGGTACTGCTGCTGTTTGCCGCATGCCGCAAAGCCAACAACCCAACGGTGTACGACCTGGGGGTAGATGTGCAAGTTACTTTTGACAAGGATAATGTGCAGGTTGCGATCGATAACCAACCTTTACTGAACACACAGGTAACTACCAACGAGCTGTTAGGATTAGCCACAAGTATTTCTACTGTCAATACCGAAGGGAAACATACCATTAAAGTGGTTGTAAATGGTACTGTAGTAAAAACTGAAAACTTTACCCAAAGCGGCGAACTGTACGTAGGAATTAATTATAACAAAACAGCCGGCGATATTTCCTTTAAATTTTCACCACACCGGTTCATCTATGATTAATTGAAAGGGCCATCACTAAAATATTTCCTCCTGATAAAATCGGGAGGATTTTTTTTGCCCCTAGGAACGCTTTTTATAATTGATCACCGCCCAGGTATTCAGCACCGCCGCAAAACCCAGCACGGTAAAAATGTGCGTGCTGATGTCTTTTAACCCACTACCCTTCAGTACTACCATTCGCATTACATCAATAAAATAAGTAACAGGGTTGAACTTTGTAATGACCTTCGCCCAGGCCGGCATACTATCTATAGAGGTATATAACCCGCTTAATAAAATAAATACCATCATCAAAAAGAACGACAGCAGCATGGCCTGTTGCTGGTTGCTGGTATACGTTGATAACAGCAATCCCAGTCCCAGCACGGCCAGCAGATACACCGCAGCAAATATATAGATCACCGCAAAACTGCCCAGCGGCATAATGCCATAGGCTACCCGCGCAATGGTTAACCCAATGGTAAGGATCAGCAAACCCAGGATCCAGAACGGGATCAGTTTACCTAAGATGAAATGATATTTTTTTACCGGGGTTACATTGATCTGTTCAATGGTGCCTATCTCCTTTTCCCGCACAATGTTCAAGGATGCCAGAAAAGAACCCACCATGGTCACCAGCACTACCAGGATGCCCGGCACCATAAAATACTTGTAATTCATGGAAGGGTTGAACCAGTTGCTCGATGTTACTTCAACCTGTAACTCCGGACTGAACCGCGGTATCTGGATCCATTTCAACCGTACCTCGCGGTTATAATCCTGGATTATACTTCGCAGGTAAGCGCCACCCAGGTTGGCTTTTACGCCATTAATGGCATTGATGGCCATAAACAGGGTGGACTCATTTTCTTTTATCAGCTTCTTTTCAAAATCGGCCGGGATCTCCAGCACCAGGTCCGATTTGTCGTGCTCAACCTGTTGCAAGGCGTTGTGGTAAGAACCGGAATAATCCTGCAACCGGAAATAACCGGAAGCCGTTACTTTATTAACCAGTTGCATGGAGTATTGCGAATGGTCATGGTCTACTACGCTCAGCTGAATATTCTTTACTTCATAATCGGCCGCCCAGGGCAAGATCAGCAATTGTATAGAAGGCATCATAAAAATGATGCGAATGATCGATGGATCGCGGAAGATCTGCCGGAACTCTTTTTGCAACAAAAAACGTAAGGTTCTCATATAAATAATTTAGGCGAGTCTTATTTTGAAATTCCTGATACTTAGAACCAGTAAAAACAACAGCATGCCGAACAGTATTAAAGTCTCCTTCCATACAGCTGTAATTCCCAGCCCCTTTATCATCACTTCTTTTACGATATAATAAAACCATTTGGCCGGTACTATATTCGAGATCACCCGTAATGGCAAAGGCATATTTTCAATGGGGAACATAAACCCACTCAACATGATCGTTGGCAGGAACATGCCCGTTAATGCAATGAACATGGCGGTTTGCTGTGAATCGGTGCCAGTAGAGATCAGCAACCCAAACGCCAGACAGGTAAGCGTGAACAAAATGCTTTCAAAGATCAATAACAGCAAACTGCCATTGATGGGCACATCGAGCACAAATACACTCAGCAACAGAATGCTGGTAATATTTACGATTGACAACAATAAATAGGGAACGGCTTTGGCCACTACTATCTTAAATGGCTGCATGGGCGATACCAGCATAACTTCCATAGTGCCTAATTCTTTCTCGCGTACAATAGTAATGGCGGTCATTAACGTACACACCAGCATCAGCACCATGGCCATAACGCCCGGCACAAAACTATACGCCCCTTTTAACTGCGGGTTGTACAACATGCGCATCTCCGTTTTAATGGTGTACGGCAGGCGGCGGTTGTTGGTGATGCGGTCCTGGTAATCGAGAATGATAGCTGTTGCATAGTTTGTGAGGGTATTGGCCACATTGGGGTCCGATGCATCGGCGATCAGTTGCACCTGCGCGGTATTGAAATGATCCAGGTCGCTGGCAAAGTTCTCGGGAAAAACAACGGCCAGTTTAATGGCCCCTTTTCTGAATGCCGCTTCAATTTCCTGGTAAGAATGAATATCCTGCACAATATCAAAATAGCGACTGGCATTCAACTCGGTGCGAAGCGCCTGTGTGGAGGCATCGTTCGACTGATCAAAAATGGCGATCTGCGAATTCTTTACTTCATTGGTCAATGCAAATCCAAAAATGAGGATCTGCATGATGGGCATGCCCAATAAAATAAACAGGGTTCGTTTGTCCCTTAATATATGATGAAATTCCTTCTTTACAAATGAAGTGAACTGTTTCATAAGAATGATTTATGAATAATTAAATCTTATTCTTATCCAAGTGCCGGTTACCGGTTACCGGTTTCCGGTCGCCGGTTACCAGGATACTGGTTAACTGGTCAACTCAATCACCGCTTCTTTTAGCCTGTCTGGCCAGTTTTAAAAACACCTCATCCATCGAAGACACGTTAAATGTTTTCTTAAGCTGCGTGGGAGTATCCAGTGCATCTATCCGGCCATCGACCATAATGGAAACCCGGTTACAATACTCGGCTTCGTCCATGTAGTGAGTGGTTACAAAAACGGTGATCCCCGATTCCGCTGCTTTGTAGATCATGTTCCAGAATTCCCGACGGGTAACAGGATCAACACCGCCTGTAGGTTCATCAAGGAAAACAATCTCCGGTTCATGAAAAATGGCTACGGAAAAAGCCAGCTTTTGTTTCCAGCCAAGCGGCAATGATCTTACCAGTTTATTGGCTTCTGCTTCCAGGTGTAGTTCCCGCAGCAGAAAAGCAGTTTTCTCTTTTATAAAGGCATCACTCTTACCATATATGCCCGCATAAAAGCGGATGTTCTCCCGAACGGTAAGGTCTTCATACAGGGAGAACTTCTGACTCATATATCCGATGCTCCGTTTTATTTGCTCGGTTTGTTTATATACATCAAACCCCGCTACGGATGCTTTGCCCGAAGTAGGGATCGACAATCCGCATAACATGCGCATGGCCGTTGTTTTGCCGGCGCCATTCGCGCCTAGGAAGCCGAAGATCTCCCCTTTCTTTACTTCAAACGTAATGGCATCTACGGCAGTAAAATCGCCAAAGCGTTTAGTAAGTGACTCAGCGCGTATAGCAATATTGTTTGTATTCATTGTTTTTTCAAATTCTATGGTGAATCAAGCTGTAAGCTGTCGCGGCAACCATAAACTCGTTAACTTGTCAACTCTATCAACTCCGTCAACCTTATCAACTTTCTCCCCCCTTCATCAACGCAATAAAACAATCCTCAATATCGGCGCGAATAGAACGTACCTCCACATGCCCCAGTTGGTGTTGTTGTAAATAAGTGGTTATAGAGGAAGCGGTATACCCATCCTTTAACACCACATGATGAAACTCCCCAAACGGATAAGCATCCAGTACACCTTCATACTGTTGCAGCAGATTTAATAACTGCAGCATGTTAGTATCCTTAACTGCCAACAGTGGGTGTTTGTAAGAAGCGATCACTCCTTCCGGACTATCTACTGATAAGATCCCGCCATTCTGTATCAGGGCTACGCGGTCGCACAGACTGGCTTCATCCATATAGGGCGTTGATACAAGAATGGTGATGCCCTGGTTTTTAAGACTGCGCAACATTTCCCAGAACTCTTTTCTAGAAACGGCATCTACACCCGTGGTGGGTTCATCCAGAAACAACACCGATGGTTTATGGATCAATGCACAACTCAACGCCAGCTTTTGCTTCATACCACCTGATAACTTTCCTGCCCTTCTGTCCTTGAAAGGTTCTATTTGCGAATAAATGTCTTTAATGAGATCATAATTCTCCTGTATGGTGGTATTGAAGATGGTAGCAAAGAATTCAAGGTTTTCTTCAATGGTCAGGTCCTGGTACAACGAAAATCTGCCCGGCATATACCCAACCCTCTGACGAATGGCTTTAAAATCTTTTACCACATCCAGGCCATCAACTGAAGCGGCACCACCATCGGGTAACAATAAAGTAGTAAGTATGCGGAATAAAGATGTTTTACCTGCGCCATCAGGACCAATGATGCCGAATAGCTCACCCTTCTCTACCTCAAAGGAAATGCCTTTAAGGGCTTGAACGATTTCCTTTTTCTTACCATATTGCTTTGTCAGGTTATTTGCAACTACTGATGGCATGTGTCAATGTTTAAAAGTCGACGAGT
>NZ_JBJMLX010000326.1:0-5926 GCF_045805085.1 Niastella sp. | reverse complement strand
CGATGAAGTGAAGATACAATCGAAAGGGATCGAGTTGATGCAGCAACAACCGGACGGCACCTGGAAGATTGTGATTGACCATGCCTTTGGGGCGCTGGAGAATATATGATAAAAGTATAGCCATGAAAAAATGGAGGCTTTCCGGCTTAGGCGGGGGCCTCTTTCTCTTTATTCACAACTATTGCATGCGTTGGATCTCCTGCGGAGTTAACCGCAGAAACCTGGCGGCGTTGTTGAAAAGGATATGGCATGCGTAGCCATTGCTTTGTCGAATACATCGCGGTAATTATTCTTTGGATCAGTCAGCCCAAGGTCCCGGAACGGCGTTCCAATATAAGTAATACCATGACCATGGTCATTAGCTCGCAATGCATGCAGGTGCATGTCTATGACCGGCGGTTTTCTGGATTGAGCCTGGGTAAAACTGATGGAGCTTAACAGCAGAATAGTGTACAGGTGTTTGCGCATAGATTGAAGTAATGATACAGGTAGGATGCGGTGTGACCGAATTTCCATAGAAATATTTGTACAAGTAAATGCTTGTGCATATATTTACAAGCAAATACTTGTATAACAGCAGGCATAATAACTAAATATGTAAAGTATGAGAACACTTCCGTATTTATTATCATCTTTTATAATTGTGTTTGTGTCAATAATTAGTGGATGCAAACAAGGAGCCAGTACCTCAAAAGACAATACTTCTACAACAGCCGATACAACACAACCCAATCATATGCAAGATACAGCTGCTCTCAAAAAAGGTTATTCCGAAGTGAACGGAATAAAAATGTATTATGAAATGTACGGGAAAGGTAGTCCGCTTGTGTTGATCCATGGCGGAGGTTCTACGATCCAGACTACATTCGGACGAATACTTCCTTTGCTTTCCCAACACAGAAACGTAATTGCTGTTGAGTTGCAGGCGCACGGACATACCAGCGACAGAGACACACCTTTATCGTTTTCACAAGATGCCAGTGATGTTGTAACGCTTTTAAAGAATCTGAATATTCCTAAAGCTGATCTTTTGGGTTTTAGTAATGGCGCACAAACCGCGATGCAAATTGCCATCAGCTATCCGGCAATGGTGAATAAACTGATCATGGCATCGGGCTTTTATAAAAGAGAGGGCGTTCCTGCAGGGTTTTGGAACGGAATTCAGCATGCACAATTCAGCGAGATGCCACAGGCGTTAAAGGATGACTACATGAAAATAAACAATGATTCAGCAAAATTGCTGAACATGTTTCATAGAGATGTGGTTCGCATGCAAACATTTAAGGATTGGAGTGACAATGATGTGAAATCAATTACTGCACCTACCTTACTCATTATCGGGGACAAAGATGTGCCCACTCCGGAACATGCAGTAGCTATGCATCATTTAATTCCACATTCCCGACTGGCGATCATTCCAGGTGCTCACGGGCAATATCTTGGAGAAATAACTACATTAGATAAGGGCAAATGGAATGAGCCATACGTGGCGGATCTGTTTGAGCAGTTTTTGAAAACGGAAAACTTTTAAAAGCTATTTCCGCCACCATCGGCCTATTCGCTTCTTAGTCAAGAGAAAGATTGTTTTTTGTGCAAAACTCATCCACACCTACTGTATAGTTCAGCTTACGAACATGAGTTGTGGATCTTGTGCGGTTAGCTTGGGCTATTTGAGCTATTGCAAGCAGAACTTCTGCCGGCGGATTGGTTCCGTATGTACTTAGTACTTGATTTAGTAACGTACGCATTTCCAACATGGCCCAGCGTTGTTCTTCTATGCTATTATGAATAGTGTTCATATAAGTAGGGATCAAAATTATTCTTTCCCAATTTAATTCCTTTGAGATGGAGCCAGTCCAATTATTTTACGGTTTTTAGTACCGTATTTTTACGGGTATTTTGGTGGTGGGAGTTGAAAAAGATCCTGACCCGGCCAGTTGCTGGTTGATGACAAAAAAGAGGTCATCTGCCGGCTGACAGATGACCCTTTATCAACTTTTATTTTATCATAATTTTTTTGACGATCCTTTTATTGCCCTGATTGAATACCAACACGTATTGTCCTGGCAGTACGCCGCCCAGATTTAACTGGTAACGTGATTGTCCGGCCGAAAGCACCCACCGTTTAGCGATCTTTGATCCAAGAATGCTATACAGCGTACATTCAATTTTCTCTGTTTGAGCAAGGCGCCTGTCATCAAGCGTTAAATAAAGATCTGATGAAGCAGGGTTAGGTGATACCTGTACCCGCATACCTTCCGGATTGCCACCCTCGTTACAATCAACATATTCCACTTCATAACCATCCCAATCAAGACCTCCACACTGATTGATAACCTGGATCTCAACAATGTACCAGCCAGCCTGAGGCGTGAAAGGTATGGTTATAACACCACCTGAATAAGTCTGAGGATTTGTGTACACTACGTTGAACGATGGATAGCTTTTTATGCGGTACCTGTAGGTTATTCCCTGAATATCGGGCAACTCCATCGTATTGCCGTAATGACTTGAGCAGAAGTAACCCATGCCGCCCACTGCGTTCGAAAAATTCGGCGCCCCGAATAACCCTGGCGTACCAGCCTGATAGGTAGTTGAGGTGATAGCAGGTACGCTGTTGCAGGCATTGCTCACCTGTGCGGTAAGCGTAAACTCGCCATTGCCATCGGCAGGCCTGGTCACTGTTACCGCAGCGCCGGCAGGTGTAAGACCAAGCCATTGCGCATCGGTTGTCCAGTTAACGGTTGCACCGGAAGGCACACTGTTCAAGGTAAAAATGGATGAGGTACATACGGGTGTACTACCGGTAATCGACAATCCCGTTGGGCAAACTTTCGCACAGGTGAACGTTGGGTTCTGGCGCTGCAACAACCAACCGGAATTATCCGATGTGAACTGGATGTGCGCTTCATTGGCAGTTGGTGCAAAGTAATCGGCCACAGAACTGGTTTGCAAACAGGGAACGTTATTGCAGAAGCTGGCTGTTAAATAGGATAAGGGATCATTGAAAGCCAACGCGCTTACCGTAGGTACGAAACAAAAAAATGACTGATTGATCCCAGGCTTTATAAAATCCAGGAAGCCCGGAAGACCCGCTGTAATTTGAGTTATATCCACATTGTCCAGTATATTAAACTGCCCGCCCGGTGCATTGTCTAATGGCAGCATACCCGAAAAAGAACTGTAGCTCTTGTTAAGGATATAGCTGCGGGCATTAATGACCCACAGGATCTTTTTATCGTTATAGATCTGTGCCCTGAAGAGCTCCCCGGTGCCGGTGGAAGGAACTGCATTCAGCCTGAAATCCAACGTGTACGTCTTTTTGGTGGTTATTAAAGACAACGGAAAATCCATTATCAAATTCCAGGAGTTAAACTGTGGATTGCCATAACCGGTAAGTACACCAGTGGAATATAATGATCCGAATACTGACGAAAGAAATCCTGTTCCTATAATTTGCAACCAGGAAAGATCACCGCTGGTGCCCCCCAGCGTAACGAGATTTGAATTATCTCCAAATGCCTTTGCGCCAGTGCAGGCCCCGTTACTCACAAGGATATTCCTTGAATTTACCGGCCATCCCATCCCATTTAATTCATTCATGAACGCATCATGCAAGGAATTTTCTTCACTATAACTATTCCCGTTCAGCACATATCGTTTGATCAGCATTTGCCGGGCAGCCGGACTGGTAAACATCCCCATTGATTCATTGATCCGGGGAAACATATCCGTATAAGAAATAAAAGGAAAATTGCCGCCGAAATTGATAACATGCCAGCTATGCAGGTATTGTACACTCAATTGGGCAGAGGCCGGCACATTGGCGCCCCAATGCGGCGCATCGTGGCTGATGAATAAGCGGGTTTCATGCGCTACACCATCCAATTCCATATCACGCAAGGCCCAACGGGTAACCAGTCCGCCCATACTTTGCCCGATGATCACATTCCCCTGACGTACCCCGTTAAAAACGGTTTTATTGGCATTCACCCATTTAATGACCGCTTCAACAGCCAGCGCGTTCCGTTGGATATAATCGGTTCCATTCGCATAATTAACAAAGATGAGATCATATGATTCAATATCATCCAACTGGCGATTCATTGTATTCGGAAACCCTGAGGCGCCTACATTAAGGGAACCGGTAAAATCATTGACCCCGAAATCGTTCCGTGGATCGAAACCTTCAACAACTATCAGTGGCCGGCGAATGGCGCCGGTGGTGTTGTTCACACTTAATTGAATGTTCATTTGAACTGTTGCTGCCACACCCTGGTATTGTTCTGTTGCTGTGATCGTTTGAACAGGTAACCTGGTACCGCCACCTATAGGCCCAAAACGTGCATTGGATTGACCATACGCCGGATCACTAAACACCAACACTTTAGTATGCCCATACCTGACTGTATTATCAGTATAGGTTACCCGAATATTCATGACATACCAACCTGTATTGCTAAATGTAACACTGGCAGCCGTATTGAAGCCTATTGAAGTATAGCTGCTTCCACCTCCGATATTATACGCGATATCAGAAACGGTTTTCCCATTGTTTGAATAAAACAGCTCAGGGCGGAAAATGATCTGGTTGTTCCCCTGCAGCACCTGTTGATGGGTTGGTGCAATGGCAAACATCGACGCTGTTTCGTAAGGAGAAGCCGGCCGGCCCGATACATCAAACAACTGGTCGTTGCTGACATACATCAGATTTGAGCTGAGCGCATCGGCCTTCAAACGGTTGTAATCAAAATCCAGACTGACAAATGTCAGCGGCATGTAGCCATAGTTGTAGGTATTGATCCGGTTGTTCACGTCGCTTAAGCTTGTAGGGGAAGCGTGCGTATTGACCTGGCAGCTTAAGAGCGTTGCATACAACAGGCGCCAGTCTTGCAAACCAACATAATTGCTGTCGTGCAACAAACCTCCGGTATAGTTATCCGGATTGAGGAATTCGAATCCGTAATCCCTGAGAAAACCTGTAGGTACCTGCGATTTGTCGACATTCTGAAAAATGGAGTTTATTTTACTGTCAAAATCCTGGGCCACTGCCTGTACCCTGACCAAACAGAGTACCGCAGCCAGGAGGGCTGAAATAATTAACTTCATGAAAATGGTATTTTAATTAATAGAATACACGTGAATAAGCATGCACTGAAAGTGCTTTCAGGCCAATGTATGAGCTGCACTTAATTACAGCCAAAGTATACTTATTAAAAGAGAGGATCCGTGAAACCTGAAAAGGATAAAGGGTACGATCTGAAAATGGAGTACAATTTTTTCATATACGATCAGTTATTTTGGTTTCACTAAATTAGAAATAATTGTCATTATTCATTCACAGAAAACGGGATACTAAGTCACGGCACCGGCGTGTAAAAAAAATTATATAACATTGTAACGCCAGTGTAAATAACTTACTAGCAACTACAATCATATGATCGTCCCATGCAATACCGGTGATATAACAACTATTTACGATATTATTAATGACGGCGCCATATTAAATTAGTTAAAGCAAGGTGGACAAAGGAGTAAAACAAAAATTGAACTAGGCTAAAAAGCACTGGCCTGCCGCCTTGGATAAATATGAGCAACAGGAATGCCCAACAACTGACGCAGGAATACAAATTAATCCCTGCAATAAAAAAGGACCTTGCGCTTACCAACCTGGAAAACATGCATGAGCATGAGGTTAAAATAGGCAAATACTCTTTAAAGGTAGCCAGGTTGACCGGAAATTTTCCTTTGCAGGACTCCAGAAACGCGAGCTGATTCAGAATTTGGTAAATGCAAAAGAACAGGAAGTAAATGACCTAAAAAGAAGATTGAAATGATTTTACTTTAGCAATATTTTAAATAATCGGCTGACCTGGATTATCCATACGCAATAGTAAATGGAAGAATATAGGCATAATAAACAAGT
>NZ_JBJMLX010000325.1:0-10921 GCF_045805085.1 Niastella sp. | reverse complement strand
CTCAGCAATAATTTTATTTTGGAATGAATGAGGTACTCCGCCGGATCTTTTCTCATTAGTAATTGAATACTGTCAGAGGCGGCAACGATGTTGTAACCAAAGGCCGCTACCCGTACGGGATCAAAAATGTAGTACGGGGTATACAACGCTTCCAGGTTTTGTTTGAACGATGGATGCAATTGGGTGCTTAACAATACTACCGTGAATTGGCTGTTCAGGAAATTCAACAGCACTTCTATCGACCCGATGCCGTTATCGCTGTAAATAAAAACCAGTCCCTGCCGGTTGTCGATCGGCAGGGATTGGTGAAAGGCGCGCACCGGAACGGCGTACCCGGTTTGTGCATCGATAAAAAACAGGTCCTTGTTTTGTTGGATGTGTTCGTATAATGACATAGTATTAATGGTTAATGGTAAAGGATCAGGAAACCTGTTCTACATGGTATTTCTTAAGCAACTCTTTTATTTTGGCTACGCTGCCCATGGTCAACACATCTTCCATTTCGATGGTGATGCCATAGGCGGCTTCCAGTTCTGTTACCAGCACCAGGTGCGATACGGAATCCCATTCGGGAATGCTTTGGTATTCCAGTTCGTCGGTAATGTCGTTTGCAGGAATGCCAAAGGCGTTGGCGATTACTTCTTGTAGATGCATGTTGTTTAGTTTGTTGTTAATGTTTATTAGTGTAGAATTCGTTTTCTGTAATTGCAAGGCAGAAGGCAGACGGCAAACGGCAGAAAAACTGAAAACGAAGAACTATGTCTGCCTTCTGCCGTCTGCCGTTTGCCTTGCTTCACACTTTAATCCGCTGCCATCTTCCTTTCTTAAAAACCACAATACATGAAACAGCGAGTACCAGTTCGCTAACAAGAATGGCCATAAAAATTCCCTTTGGACCCCAGTTGAGCACAATGCCCAGCAACCAGGCCAGGGGTAATTGCGTGAGATAGAACATGAGAATGTATAACACCGATACCTGTCTGATATCGCCGGCTGCATTCAGGGAGCGGGCGATCACCATCGTATAGCCCAGCAGGATATAAGCCAGGGAGATGAACCGGATGTACAGAATGCTGTAGCCAATCACTTCCGGTTCCTCGGAGAACAGGCTGACGACAGGCCGGGCTGCAAAGAACCAGGCTATAGCCACTACGATCAGAAAGCACATGTTTATTGAACCGGCTTTCCAGACTGTTTGCACCGCGCGTTCGGGTTGTTTGGCGCCCAGGTTTTGCCCGGTCAGTACGCCGGCGGCATTTCCAATGCCCCAGGCAGGCATGGTGGCTACCGATGCCACGCGTTGCGCAATGATATAACCTGCCAGCGCATGAGCGCCAAAATGCGACACGATCTTTATCATGAGCAACCAGCTGGAAGCCGGGATCATATATTGCAACGTACCGCCGGTGGCCTGCTTTATAATTTTCCTCATAATAGCAGGAACCAGTAACAACTGCGCTTTACCAATGGTGATGATAGTTTTGCCACGCAACAGGTACCACGATTGATACCCCACACCGGCAATCCGGGCGAGTGCCGTTGCAATAGCGGCGCCTGTTAAACCCATGGCCGGTACAGGTCCCCAGCCGAAGATAAATACCGGGCACAATAAAATATTAAGTCCGTTCGAAAGCCAGAGCGTGCGCATGGCCAGGGCCGCATCACCCGATCCCCGGAAGATCCCATTGATGGTGATCCGCATAATGATGAACAACGTACTGCCAAACATAATTTGGCAAAACAGTTTGCCTTCATTGATGGATCCGGCAGACAAACCCATCCAGCTTACTATTTGCTGGTAGCACACACACGTAGTTATGCTTATGACTAATGAAATACCCAGGCCGATATAGATCACCTGCATGGCTGTTATCCCAGCGGTTTTTGGTTTTTGCTCACCAATGCGCCGGGAAATGAGGGATGATGCCGAAACACTCAACCCGATGGAAACTGAATAGGCAACACTGATCACCGACTCCGTAGTGCCGGCAATGGAAATGGCATTGGCGCCAAGTCTGCTGATGAAGAACAGGTTGGCGCAAACAAACAACGATTCCATCACCAGCTCCAGCACCATGGGCACGGCCAGCAAAACAATGGCCCGGTTAATACTGCCCGAGGTAAATTGTTTTTCTTTACCTGTCAGCGCCAGTTTCAACAGCTCAATTTTTTGTTTCATAATTATAAAGGAAGGGCAGGTTGTTTAATAGCTGTCAGTGGATTTTGTAACGTGCCGCCTTTGCGTGGAATGGCAAAGCTGGTCTTTTGTTCATACGCATTACCCAGCAGCCGCACGCTGTTGATGTAAAATCGTTTGAAGGCCGGCACAAACAGGTTGTATTTTTCGAATGTATTCGCCAGTGCCGGATGCGCTTCCTGGTACTCAAGGACCACCTCGCATACCTGTTGCCAGAATTCGGTTTCCGTATACCCGTCATAGGTATGCAGCACATTACTTAAGTACCGGAAAAATGCGTCAAAAACGCCCAGCAGAATAAACAACGGTACATTGTCTTTATTGGAAGAAGCGATCATGCCTTCTGCGAGGTCTTTAGGTAGCTTTTCTTTAGCTTCTTCTGTCAATACAATGTCATCCACAAAATCCTTGATGATGATGCGCACCGGCGCCTCCTCTTTCAACACCAGGATAATGTTTTCGCCATGGGGTGTTACGCAAAGGGAGTGTTGGTAGTAGATCTGCAACAGCGGTTTCAGGTAAGCCTGTAAATAAGCCAATAGCCATTCGGCTGTAGTAAGGCCACTCCGTTTTATCAGTTCACCTATCATTGAATGACCGGCCTCATCAACATACAACAACGACGCCATAGTAATGATGCGTTCGTCTGGTTGCAAATATTTCGTTGCGCTTTCCCGCCATAACACCCCCAGGAATTCTTTGTACTGGTAAGGCGGATCAACGATAGAGTGATAATATGGATGGATATAACTCACCGTAGCCACTTCACCTAACAATACCAATCCGAGGCTTTGTAAATATGCATCCTGCTGCAACATATCCATTACCCAGCTTGTTACGCGGGGCGCAATAGCCATTTGTTTGAGCGAGAGTCCCCTGATGTTGCCCGTACTTAAAATTGAAATGGCTGTTTTTACATAATGCTTCTCCGGCTGACTGGTATTATAAAATGTACGGATGCTTTGTTGCGGAGAGTAGATGTCTTCACTCGTGCCTAATGGGATCAACAGCTTGTTGGCAATATCTGTTGCATATTGCACCAGCAGTTTATTGTTCCATTGCCAGGGATGAACCGGGATGAATGTATAATCAGCCACATCGAGACCCTGATCAGTAATGATCTTTTTAAATGAGTTAACGGTTGCGATACCCAGCTCCTGTTCAAAGAACGCTTGTTCCGCTATGTGGTCCAGACTGCGGAATTTGGCGCGGCTTTTATGCACGGCAATCCAGTTGAGTTGAACAGGCTGATCGGCTTCCGGGGCGTATTGGGTATACTCATTATAATTAAAACCCAGCCGGCTTTTGTTTACGATCACCCAGGGATGGCCATCCATTTGATGCTCTACCGTTTGGTAATCCGCTGCCGCCAGTTGAGCAGCCGTATATCGGCCACGTGTATACAAATAAGCATCGGCATATAAGGTGTGCAGCACCTCTTCAATATAATGCGCCAGGGTAAATGAACGAATGCCAAATGTGTTTTGCAGTTCTATGAAAAACAGGCAGGCGTCGACGGCCATTGCTGTGTGCCCGTTCTCCTGCCGCTGTATACTGGTGGCTTCAATATGCCAGTAATCGAGCAGGCGTTTGTACCCGGTGAAAGTATATTCAATAGAAGCATGGTCGGTTGTTAACCGGAAATGGGTTTGCCCATCTTTGTCATCTGAAACAACAACAGGTTGGGCCACTTCTTCGTGCATCAGTTCTGCAAGGCTCTTGGCCAGCAACCGGTTGTTCACTTTTTCCCAGATGGCTCTTGAAAGCGGGGCTGTTCCCGCTAATGGTTTACTGTTCATGGTGGTGTTTTTAAATGACTAAATAGCGCGCGCTTCGGCGGGCAATGCGCTCAGCGCTTTATGCGCCGCCCCTTCGATTCCGCTCAGGGCGCCAAAACTTTGAAACGCAATTCGCTTTTCAACCAGGTACACCTCTCTGCCACACACCTTATTAATGATCTGTGCATTGCGATAAGCGCACATGCCCAGATCGGGCGTTACAAAACCATGCGTATGCAATTCAACATTCTGTACAAAGATCTCTTCGTTATTGATATCAATGGTGTAATCGCGTTGTACCTGCAACAAACCATCAGGTTGCCGGTTGATGCGTTCGGCTATGCCTTGCAGAAAAGCCGGTTCCTTGTATTTATAACCAGTGGCCAGCACTACATAATTGGCCTGGCATTGATACGGTTCCTGTTGTTCGGTTTCTGTAAAGAACAGATCGCAGGTATTGGCTTCGTTGGCCGGTAGTACCTGGTCAAGCCGCATGTTCGATCTTATGTTTATAGGCAGCGGTACATTGTCAACACTCATTTCGTACAGCTGATCGAAGATGTCGTTGATGAGATCGTAATTGATGCCCTTGTACAGGCTGTTCTGTTTGGCCAGTAATTTCTTTCTCTTTTCTTCCGGTAAATGGTAGAAGTAGTCTACATACTCGGGAGAGGTTAATTCCAATGTAAGTTTTGAATACTCCATGGGGTAGAACCGGGGCGAGCGGGTGAACCAGCTCAGTTGCAAACCTTGTTGGGTGGCAGGCAACAGGTCCTGGAAAATTTCTGCCGCGCTTTGTCCAGACCCGATCACGGCCACTGAAGCACTGTTTTGCAATTGGTCTTTGTGCATCAGGTATTGCGACGTATGGATCACACCGGGCTGTTGTTCAATGAATGCCGGAATGTAGGGTTGCGTGCCCGTGCCCAATACCAGCCGTTTGGCATAATAGGTTTCCGGCTTATTGCTTTTTGAATGGCGCACCGTTACTTCATACAGCTCATTCTTATAATGAATATCTGTTACTTCATACCCAAACCGGCAATTGCTTACTTGTTTGGCCACCCATTGACAATACACATTGTATTCCTTCCGCAGGATGTTGAAATTCTCCCTGATATAAAAAGGGTAGAGCCTTCCGGTTTGTTTACAAAAATTCAGAAAGCTGTATTTGTTGGTAGGATCGGCCAGCGTAACCAGGTCGGCCATAAAGGGAACCTGTAAAGTGGCATTCGGCAGCATTAATCCCGGATGCCAGTCAAACGATGCTGATTGGTCGAAGAATAAAGCACTTATTCCGGCTACCGGTTCTATCAATGCTGCGAGCCCCAGGTTGAAAGGACCAATGCCAATGCCTATTAATGAATATGGTTGTTGTTGCATTATATTTCTTTTGCAGGTGATTGTTCAGCCACGGGGCTGATAATGATTTCTTTGTTTTGTGGGAATTTGGCCCAGTACCATTCGCGGTAACAGAAATTCAGGTTGGCCTTTTTGTGTGGCATTTCTATTACCTTTTCTATCCTGAACCCAACATGCATTTTGTTCATCAGGGACGCCAGTGAATCAACGGAGCCTTCGCCTACCATTTTACCTACCTGCGGTTGGGCAAATACATAATCAACCATACATTGCGTAAATGGCGAAACGTATTTCTTTTTGGGATCAACCGGGGCAATGTATTGATGGGTGCCGTAATCGGTAGGCAATACGTCGTAGTATTCACCTACCAGGTCACGGCAGGCCCAGTACACTTCAAAATAACAGGCAGGTTCGCCATTGGCCTCGCCAATATAGGCGTACAGCAGATCGCCGGCCAGCAACGTGCGGTAATAGGTTTCCAGCTGCCGGATGGGCCAGTTCATTTGCCAGATCTTAATGGCATGCTCGCGATGAAACCATTCATGTAACATGTCCAGATCGCGGTCAGGATCGATGGGCCGCAAACTGATGGTCACATTTTCCTTCGGAAAATACCGGCTGTAGAAGATCTCCTTTGAAACTGGATTAATAAGCGTATCGCTAAAGAAATATTTATGCAGGGGATTGTAATACGTACGGTATATAGCCGGATTGGTACGCGGCGCACTGGCTTCGTCCATATTATTTAGACTGGTGAGCAGATTACCCTTCGTGTTCAGTTTAGGCGCCGTTAAAAAGTGATTCACCAGTCCGGTTGTATCGCTGTCACGCAAAGACAATAACAATTCATAAGTCAAACCTAATAACGTGCGCTCATCAACTAATTGGTGCTTCCCAAATGCATTTATCAAACCAAACAGGTTGTTGCTGATAAGGTAATGGTCCCAATAGCGGTACATGCGTTCTTCGGGTATAAATGAACGACTTTTGCTGCCAAAGTCAGGTATAGCCTGCATCAGTTCTTTCACCTTTCCTTCCCGGAAAAAGAAACCCTGGTTATCGCGGAAATAGATCTTAGCAGGGAACAGGCTCTCATTCAATTCCAGTAAAATATTCTGCTGGTGGTATTCACTGCCCAACCCAAAATCATTAAAGATGCCGATCAACGGTTGCATACAAACGCGCAGGTACTGGTTGAACCAGTCGATGGCGGTTTCTTTAATGGGTCTGTTTTGTTTATCGGCCGCTTCGCGAATAATATTTACGATACGTGGTGTATCATTAATACCATCCTGACTCAGGGCCGCTATCAACGATACATTCTTTTGTGCCGCACTTCCCTTAAAAACATTCTTACGCACGCTGGTAGTAAAACCGTCTATTATTTCACCATTCCAGGTTACCATAATATACGCAGGGTCGGTGATGAATTCCACCTGCGGGTATTGTTGTTGCAAGGCTTTGCCCCAACTGGTTTTTATCAGCCGGGCGGCATCGTGCCCACGGTATAACTCATGCGGATAGTTGACCCGGTAGGAATTGGTAAGCTTTACATGCAGCGATAGTTTATACATCCAGTCGCTTTGTTCGTTGTATACTGTGCGAACAGAAGAGGTGGGTGCATACAAAGCGCCCGCTTCACCTATGCTGTACAACATCCCTTTATCCAGCATGTCTTGCACGGCAGGTTGTTGCAACAGATACACCGCTTCCCAGGGATGTGTGGGCACTACTTTATAATCATAGTATTCTCTAATTATCGTTTTTATTGCGATGGGCAATCCGCCGGACAGCAGCTCCTGTTTTAACCAGTCGCAGGGCAGGGTAGACTCGGTGCTTTTTTCTATTACACAATCCGGATGGATCAAAAAATAATATAAGGGAAAACGGGCCTGCGTTTCGGGTGAATAACGCAACAGGTCATCGGTGGTGAAACCTTCCCTTGTTTTGGTAAGCGGGTGCAAACTATGTCCCAATAACAGGGACTGTTCCGCCTCTATAAAAGATTGATGCGCCCGGGTAATAGCCGGCTGATGGGTTGCCAGCCTGTCAAGAAAGATCCCGAGGTTATCGATGCTGTTTTGCATTAAGTAAGCCGTGCGTGCTGAGTCAACCTCCGGATACATTGTTTTTGCATATTGCGTAACCAGTTCCAGAAAACGGAACGGGCTTATTTCCTGCAGGCTATCAGTGGCCAGTTCTTTTTCTGCAACCGGGAAATAAAAACCATGAATACCGGTTTCGGAATAATATTGTAAAGGAACGTACACTTCATAGCCAATTGAAGCGAGATCAATTCGTAGATGTAATGTATGTCCGGTATGCCGAAACCACTCTGCCAGCGCTTCGTCGTGTTTGGGAATACCTTCATACCGGCTCCAGTTACTGAACTCGCGGCAAAAGCTGTTGAGGAGCGCCGTGTAATTGATCTGCTCAGCTGTATGCCGGTGTGTGGTGGCGTTGCTCGTACTCTTTTCCATGCTTTTGTATAATGGTTAAAATGTTTTGAATATGTTGAATAGTTGTAAGCGGGTTCAGAATAGTGAACTTCAGGTAGAACTGTCCTTTTACCCTGGTGCTGGCTACCAGCACCTCGCCATTGAAGAACATCGTTTGTTTGATGTGTAAATTCATGGCGCAGGTATCTATATCACCTGGGTGTTGTGGCAGGTAGCGGAATACCAACACGCCCAGATCGGAATGGCTGAGCAATTCAAACTGTTCCCACTCATCGATCAAACAAGCTGCCTGTTCGGTAGTGTCGATGATCCTGTCTGTATACCGTCCCAGTTTTTGTTTGCCCATGAGCCGCAACGTGAACCATAATTTCAGTGCATCGAAGCGGCGGGTGCTTTGGGTGATTGATTTATTGATCTGTGCCGGTAGTGCATCATAATCCTGTTCTTGGGGGTTCAGGTAATCTGCATGGTGCTTGATGATATTGAGGTGTAATTTATTTTTCACCAAAAAGGCGCTGCTGCTGATAGGCTGAAAGAACGATTTGTGATAATCGATGGTTACCGAATCTGCCTGTTCGACACCATTCAACAGGTGCCGGTACTTTTCCGACAGCAATAAACCACAACCATATGCCGCATCCACATGCACCCACAGGTTGAATTGTTTGGCTATCCGGGCAATCTCCTGTAATGGATCTATGTTCCCGAAATCGGTAGTGCCGGCAGTGGCCACAATGGCAATTGGAATATTACCCTGTTCCATTTCATCAAGAATGGCCTGCTCCAGATTGGCCGCATCCATGCGGAAACGCTCATCTGTAGCTACTTTTACAATGGCCTGTTCGCCAAGTCCCATCAAGGAGGCATTTTTCTGGTTGCTGAAATGCGCCTTTTCCGACACGAATATTCTGAACCGGTTGGCATTGGCCGGATGACCATCCAGCTTAATATTATGGTTTAAATAAGTAAGCGCATAATAATCCCGGGCCAGTAATAAACCCATCAGGTTGCTTTGTGAGCCACCGCCCGTGAATACGCCATCGCATTGGTTGCTGTAACCGAGCTGTTCACCCGTCCAGTCTATGAGGCGGCGTTCGATAAAGGTGCCGCCGGCGCTTTGGTCGTACGTGTCCTGTGAAGAATTAATGGCGCTGATGATCACTTCTGCAGCCAGCGCAGGGATCACTACCGGACAATTAAGATGCGCAATGTATTGCGGTAAATGAAAAGCCGTAGCATGTTTAATGTACAAGGCATTTACTTCTTCAAACAGGCTTTTATAGTTGGGCAGCGGCTTATCCAGACTGATGTTTTCAAATTCAGCCAGCAAGGTGGCCGGTTTTATTCCGCTGAATGGTTTCTTATTGTTCTTTAAAAAGCCCGATACCTGTTCTGCAGCTGCGCGCAGGGCGAGCCGGTATTCGGTCTCGGTTCCTTCATAAAAGAGATCGTTCAGGGAAGTGTCGTCCTTTTCGTTTTCAGGCAACTCTGTGGCGTATATGGAGATCAGGGTTTGTTTTTCCATTGGTGCTGATTATTGTTGTGAATGAAACAATTTGCCGTAGTGTTCTTCCATAATTAAATACGGGTCATTTGACTGAGTAACCGATTGAATATTGATGAGACTGGTCTTGCTCATCATGCGTAACATAAGCCGGCGTTCACATTTCACCAGCTGCCCGTTTTCATTGCGGTAACCGGCCACAAATGAATTTCTGCCATGGGCGCACAAATGGTTGTTTACAAAAATGAGATCGCCTGAATCGGGAATGAATCCATTATAGATGAGTTGTTTGGCCTCGTCCCAAAAACGCACCAGGTTGTGCATGGCCTCCGGTGTTTGTCCGGCTTTTTCATTATAGATCTGTTCGGCCGCATCAAACCGGATAAAGGGCCGCTCGCGATTTCCATATAATATAGAAGTGGTCACTTCCTCGCCGGCATTTGCTTCGTCGGCAAAATTCGCATCCTTCGGACACTTATAAATTGGTTTGAACAATTCCGCCATGATCTCGTTTGTTTCGCCATGCGAGCGGATGGAATACAACGTGGAGGGTACCTGTTCTTCATTCCGCAGGAACAGGAAGCTCAGGAAATCGGCCTGGTTAAATAAAAATGCATCTTCGGTATGAACAAACAGATCGGTGCGCGAACCGGAACCGGTTTGGGTATGACTCATTTTTTCATCGGGAATAATAGCATGCAACAATCCGCCGCCTTTTCGTTGGGCATAATACTGGACAGGTTTTGATGGAATAGCGCCATGCAGCAGCGAACAAATAAATCCATATTTAACCAGCTTGCTGTAATCGGTTTCTTTCCATGAGGGCGGGGTAGGACCAAGCGCATCGTGATCAACTTCTGTAAGGCCTCTGAATACCAAAGCGCCGTACTGATTGCGTGAGAAGTCGGTACCAAAACGGCTCAGGATACCCGCAATACGTTCCGGTAATAACTGAAAGGCATTCAGGTGCAAGGCGGAAATGAAATCAGGGTGTTCATAATGGTCAAACGCTTTCATTAATATATTGGCCACATTTGAAATGGATGCCCGTTCCCTGGGTGTAACGTCAACGATTAATGGACTCATGGGAGGAGGTAATACGCCGGGACCGTTCATTCGATGCCGGTGTGTTGTAATAGTTTCCATACTTTTAGCTTAATGGTTTTGTTATTTAAAGTATATGATGTATGAGGTTTTCTTTAGTCAATGCAAACCTTGCCCGTAACCCGCAAGCAGGTTCAGTGACACTACTGCACACTATAATTTTTAACAGTGGATCAGGCAAGACCGTAGCTGGTTATATTATTGAACGTGTCAATAACATAACAAGACATATCCGTTAACAGACAGGGAGAATGCTGTACTGCTTACGGGGGTTATCTTATAAAACCGGATTGTTTACAAATGGGCTGCGTATGCAGACATTTGATGTCGGAAGGAGACACGCAATTTATAAACTAAAATCAATTATTCGGTTACGCGAAGAGGAAATTAATTTCACGTTGTCACAAAAGTAACATTGCGTGTATATAAAAATAAAAACGGTCTCCCGATAGACCAGGAGACCGTTAACAATAAACGAACAGTGCTTTTTATTATTAAAACTTTATCGTTACGTTGG
>NZ_JBJMLX010000324.1:0-31654 GCF_045805085.1 Niastella sp. | reverse complement strand
CTTCTGCCTTCTGCCTTCTGCCTTCTGCCTTCTGCCTTCTGCCTTCTGCCTTCTGCCTTCTGCCTTCTGCCTTCTGCCTTCTGCCTTCTGCCTTCTGCCTTCTGCCTTCTGCCTTCTGCCCTTTGCCCTTTTTTTAGCAAATAATTACTAACTTTGTTAGTACATGAAACGCTCCGGCACTGCAGATCTTCCTTTACATTATGGCGCTGTTCCGCCCTGGCTGGCCGAACGCATGGCCAAACTGGGCCGGGCCATAACCGAGGTGATCCTGATGGAATATGGAAAAGCCGATTATATTCGCCGGCTTAGTGAGCCCTGCTGGTTCCAAAGCCTGGGCGCTGTAATGGGTATGGACTGGCACTCATCGGGCATTACTACTTCTGTACTGGGAGCGTTAAAAAAAGCCATCAACCCATTATCGAAAGAACTGGGCATTTATATCTGCGGCGGTAAAGGAAGCCATTCCCGCCAGGTGCCCAATGAACTATTAGCCATTGGCGAACAAACCGGTTTGAATGCGCAACAACTGGTTCGCTGCAGCAAGTTGAGCGCCAAAGTTGATAACACCGCCATTCAGGATGGATTTCAATTATACCTGCATAGCTTTATTGTTAGCAATGAGGGTGAATGGACAGTTATTCAACAAGGCCTGAATGATGCTACCGGCACAGCCAGGCGCTATCACTGGCACTCGCAGCAATTGCAATCATTCGTAAATGAACCACATACCGCTATTTGTGGTTTGCAGCCCGGCAATATTTTAAACCTGGTTGATAATGAGGCGGCGCCCACCCGCTCAGGTATACTTACCTTATCAAATAATGAATCGCCCAATGACCTGTTGGTCGAAATACAGCACCTTACCATGCCGGCCCATCACGAGGTGCAGGCAAAGGATGTTGATCTGAAAAGACTGGGCGCCATGTTGTGGTTAACCCATGAAAAGAAACCTGCCGATTTTGAAGAATTGTTATTGCTGGAAGGAATGGGGCCACGCACCCTGCAATCACTGGCACTGGTAAGCGAAGTGATCCATGGCACCAACACCCGGTTTAAAGATCCCGCGCGTTTTGCGTTTGCCCATGGTGGAAAGGACGGGCATCCCTTCCCGGTTCCAACCAAAGTATATGATGAAACCATCAACGTCTTACATAAAGCAGTTGAAAAAGCAAAGATTGGTCAAAGCGATAAATTGCAGGCTATAAAGAAGCTTACAGAGCTGGCTCAAAAAGCCGAAGAGAATTTTATTCCCAATGATAACTTTGAGCAACTCATAGAAAAGGAACGCAATGAATCCTGGCGTTACGAAGGCAGGACAGTTATGGGAAAGGCCAAACCACCCTCCAAAAGATCAAAAGGAGTTCAATTGAGACTTTTTTGAGAGAAAGCTGCAAGACGTGAAACGTCAAACGTGAAACGTGAAAGGGTTCCCGAAATTTTAGGCTTTCCGCCAACTGATTAACCCGTTAACTTGTCAACTCGTCAACCTGTTAACTCTATCAACTCCTCAACTACTTCCTCCTGGGCCTCCCGTGATGTTGATATCTTCTATTACCACCCCCACTCTTCGAACGGAGTCTTGGATGATACTCAGGTGTTTTACCCAATTCTTCGGGAACAGCCGCCTTTTCAACCTCTTTGCCGATCAGCTTTTCAATAATAGCGAATTTGTTTTGTTCGGTTTCGCTCACCAGTGTGAACGCCATACCATCAGCTTCTGCGCGGGCCGTTCTACCAATACGATGTACATAATCTTCTGCATCACGCGGCACATCATAATTGATAACCAGGTCAATGGTATCGATATCGATACCGCGGCTTAAAATATCCGTGGCAGCTAATATGGGTATCCGTCCGCTGGTAAAACCATTCAACACGTCTCCCCGTTGCACCTGCTCCAGGTCGCTGTGTATTTCGGCGATCTTGAAACGCGCGCGTTCCATTTCCCGCACCAGTGATTTTACACTTTGTTTGCGGCTGCAAAAGATGAGCGCGCTTTTAAAGGAAACGTTTGTTAAGATATGCTTAAGTAAAGGCAGTTTTTGTGGTTCATACACTACAAAAGCTTTCTGCACTATTTTCTCAGGTGGCTTTGAGATAGCGATGTTGATCTCGGCCGGGTTGTTCAATATCTTTCTTGCCAGCAGCCTGATCTTGTCGGGCATGGTGGCCGAAAACATTAAGGTTTGCCGTTTGGCAGGTATGGCATTGATGATCTTGTTGATATCATCAGAAAAACCCATATCCAGCATACGGTCAGCCTCATCCAGCACCAGGAACTGCAATTGTTTAAATTGTACATAGCCCATGTTCAGGTGGGCTATCATGCGGCCAGGCGTGCAAATGACGATGTCGGTGCCGGTTTGCAAAGCCTTCTTTTCAGCAATGAAGTTGTTACCGTCATTTCCGCCATAAACAGCAATAGAGCTGATATTGGTAAAGTAAGAGAGTCCTTCCAGGTGCTGGGCAATCTGGATGGCCAACTCACGGGTAGGCACAATTACCAGCGCGCCAACCTGTCCATCAATGCGATGGGTCAGCAGGCGATTGATAATCGGCAGCAAAAAGGCCGCTGTTTTACCGGTACCGGTTTGGGCGGAAGCGATAATGTCTCTACCAGCCAGAATGGGCGGTATTACCTGCTCCTGAACAGGAGTAGCATTTTCGTAATTGGAGGCTTCAATGCCTTCTAATAAGTCGGGGTGAAAGCCAAATTCAGTAAAGCGCAAGATGTCAATTTATTTAGGTGTTTGCGGAGCATGGTCCTGCAGATAAAATTATACAAGCAAATATAATGTAATTTGGCCATGTAAATCAACAAAGTAGAACAAGTTACCCCCGGGCACGTCCTTTGCCATATTACCTGAAAGTAGTATTATGGAAAAAAGAGTCTTAGGCATTATACTCGCACTGGTTGGTGTTGTGGGACTTATACTGGCCGGAGTGAACTTTATGAATGGGGGCGCCAATACGCATAACGTTAAGCAAATCATTATGTATGGAGTGCTGGGCGCTATCTTTTTCTTTGCCGGAGTTGGCCTTATTCGCAATACCCGCGATAGAGCAACTTAGCAGATTGTGGAATTAGGTACTCAGTGATTGTTACTTTTTTCATAATTCGGCTACCACTTCTCTTCCAGCGCTTTACTAACCTATAAATAGCCGAATAGCCTATGCCAGAAGGGCCTAGTATCATCATTCTCAGGGAAGCCGTACAGCAATTTAAAGGCAAAAAGATCTTGTCTGCATCCGGCAATACACACGCCATAGATAAAGAAGCGCTGGTCAATCAAACAGTTATCGACTTCAAAAGCTGGGGTAAACACTTTCTGATCTGTTTACCAAAATTCACTTTACGTATTCACTTTATGCTATGGGGTTCTTATAGTGTTAATGAACCCTTAAAAAAGAACATTCGCCTTCATTTGCATTTTAATAATGGCGATCTGTATCTGTATAGTTGCTCAATAAAAGTAATAGATGAAGACCTCGATCATGTATACGATTGGAGTGGCGATGTGCTCAACGACGCCTGGGATGAAAAAAAAGCCAGGAAAAAACTGAAAGCCCAGCCCGATCTACAGGTGTGTGACGCCTTACTGGATCAGAACATTTTTGCCGGGGTAGGAAATATTATCAAAAATGAAGTGCTGTTTCGCATTCAGGTTCATCCCGAAAGTATTATCAAATTATTGCCTCCACGCAAACTTACCGAACTCATCAGGGAAGCCCGTAATTACAGCTTTGATTTCCTGGAATGGAAAAAAGCATTCTTATTAAGAAAACACTGGCTGGTACATACGAAACAGATCTGCCCACGGTGTGTTATTCCGCTCATTAAAAAATACCTCGGTAAAACCAAACGCCGAACTTTTTATTGCGAGAACTGCCAGGTAGTTTATGCAGAACCGGAAAAGCCGGCCAAAAAGAAAACCCGGAAGAAACAACGAACAGTGTAACTCCCGGGCCTATCTTATAATTTTCTTCTTTATTCATATCGTAATGCCTCAATAGGATCCAACCGCGATGCTTTCTGCGCCGGGTAATACCCAAAGAATACACCGGTAATGGCGCACACCATAAACGACAGCATAATAGACGATTGCGATACCAACGTTGGCCACGATAAAAACAACGTTACCAACCGCGAGGCAGTAATACCTAATAGCACGCCGAGAATACCACCGGTAATACTGATCAGGATCGCCTCTATTAAAAACTGGAACAGGATGTCGGTTCCTTGGGCACCAATACTCATACGTAAACCGATCTCTTTAGTACGCTCCGTTACCGACACATACATAATGTTCATGATGCCTATTCCACCCACTACCAGTGAAATACCGGCTATGGCTGCCAGTAATACGGTCAACAACTGACTGGTTGAACTAAAGGTATTGATGAGCTCCGCCTGGGTACGCACCATGAAATCATCTTCATCGGTTGCTTTTAATTTATGTGAAGTACGCAGGATACTGGTGACCTCTTCCGTTGCCTGCGCACTGCTGCCTTCATCAATTGCTGAAGCGTAAATATTTTGAATGTAAGGAATGGCCAGAATTCTTTTTTGCACGGTGGTATAAGGCGCAATGATGATATCATCCTGATCCTGGCCAAATGCGTTCTCGCCTTTTTCACCCAATACCCCGATAACTTTAAATGGTATCTTATTAAAACGGATGATCTTGCCTACCGGGTCTTCGGAGCCAAAGATATTTTCCACTACGGTTTGACCGATCAAACAAAGCTTATCGGCTGTATTCACATGCTCCTGCGTAAAAGTGATGCCATCTTTCACCGGCCAGTTACGAATAGTTAAATATTCAGGGCTTACTCCCTGAATGGTAGTAGGCCAGTTGAGAGCGCCATTGATGGCCTGCCCTTTCGACTGTACAGCAGGCGACACGGCTGAGATATAGGTGGCTTGTTTCTGGATGGCTTTTACATCATCCATCGTAAGAGATTGCAAGCCTGTTGCATCGAGCCTGGCCCCGCCTCCAACTGTTTGGTTACTGCTGGGTCGTATGGTGATCATATTCGATCCCATACTGCTTAACTGATCCTGGATGCTTTGTTTGGAACCCTGCCCTATGGCCACCATAGCGATCACTGACGCCACCCCTATGATAATACCGAGCATGGTTAAGAAGGCACGCAGCTTATTACGCTGCAGTGCTCTTAATGCGATTCGTATGAGGTTAAAAAGTTTCATTGTAATTAGTATCAGTTAGTAATCTGCTGCTACTGGTAATGCTGCCAGCATTTCTTTGGCAGAACGCACCTGTGTATTCCTGCTGTCCTTTACCACTTTGCCGTCTTTTAAGGTGATTGTTCTGCTGCTGAAGGCAGCGATATCCGGTTCGTGCGTAACAAACACGATTGTTTTTCCCTGTTGCTGATTTAACTCCTGGAACAACGCCATAATTTCATAAGAGGTGCGGGTATCCAGGTTACCGGTTGCTTCATCGGCCAGGATCATTACCGGTTCATTTACCAGGGCACGGGCAATGGCCACGCGTTGTTGCTGTCCGCCCGATAACTGATTGGGTAAGTGATCGAGCCTGTCGGCCAGCTTAACGGCTTCCAGAGCTTTCACAGCCCGCTCATGCCTTATTTTTGATGAAATACCTGAATTATAAAACAGGGGTAACTCTACATTTTCCAGGGCCGATGTACGCGCCAGCAGGTTATACGACTGGAATACAAATCCTATTTTATGGTTGCGCAATACGGCCAGCTCATTGCGCGATTGCTTACCTATATCCACGCCATCGAGCAAATAGGTGCCGTCGGTGGGTTTATCCAAACAACCCAATATGTTCAGCATGGTGGTTTTACCGGAACCGCTGCTACCCATGATCGTTACAAACTCACCCGGTTCTACCTCAAATGAAACGCCTTTTAATGCACGCACAATTTCTACCCCCATTTTAAATTCGCGTTTCAGGTCGTGTATAGATACTATTTTGTTTGACATGCTTTTGACTAGTTTATATCTTTTTCTAATTTCTGCTTCCCCCACTACCGCCACTTCTATTACCGCCGCTACTACCACCTCTACGTTGCGGCATAAACGGACTTCTTGGTGTGCCGGCTCCCTTCGCCCCTGTTTCTTCCTGGTGCGACCCTGATACTACTTCATCATCTGTAGTTAAGCCGGATAACACCTGTACATTGGTATCATCGGTAAGGCCAATTTTTATTTTACGCCGGGTAAGCGTGCTGTCTTTCTTCACCCACACCATGGCTGTTTTTCCGGCATCCACCGTTTGTGTGGCATCGCGTTTTCTATTTTTGCTCATGCTGCTGCTATCTTTTGGCGCACTGCCTATACGCATGCCGCCTTTCCGTTGACCATCTTTATAATTGCCGCCTTCAATGGTGTATTTTTTATACAGGCTTGAATCGGGCCGGAAGCGCGTTGCTTTTGCAGAAACCAGTAAAGCGTTTTGTATTTCCTGGGTGAAGACGGTGATGTTGGCTGTCATTCCCGGTTTTAGTTTCAGATCGTCATTGGGTGCATCTATGATGGTAGCATAAGTTACCACGTTCGATGAGACACTTGGCCGCAACCGCACTTCATTTACATGGCCTTCAAATACATTATCGGGGAAGGCATCTACCGTAAAGGTTACTCGCTGTCCATTCTTTACATTACCGATATCGGCTTCATCAACCGCCGCCTGCACCTGCATTTTGGTAAGGTCTTTGGCAATCACAAACAAGGTAGGTGTATTTAAACTGGCCGCTACTGTTTGGCCCACACTCACATTCCGGGTTAACACAGTTCCATCGATGGGCGAGTAAATGTTTGCATAATATAAATTTTGTTGGGCTGCCTTTAACTGGGCAGCAATGCCGTTTACGTTATCATTGGCTGAATTATATTGATTTAACGCGACCTCATAATCTGCCTTGCTGATAGCGCCAACATCGAGCAATTGCTTTTGCCGCTCGTAGTTGCTTTTTTGATACTCCTGGTTGGCCCTTGCCTGCCGCAGGCTGGCGCTTATCTGATCGCGCTGGGCTGATAAGATGGTCTTGTCTATTTCAGCGATCAATTGACCTTTCTTTACTTTATCATTGAAATCAACATATACTTTACTTATAGTGCCCGATACCTGCGTACCTACCGAAACGGTATCAACAGGTTGAACCGTACCGGTAGCCGTTACGCTGGTGGCAATAGTGCCATAGTGCGGTTGTTCGGTTTCCAGCACAACTGGTTTTTCTTCTTCCTTAAATTTCCAAAACCAGATGCCAACACCGGCAGCAACGATGACCAGCACCCAAATGACCCATTTATATTTTTTCCTTTTCATGTTGTATCCTTTTATAATTATAGATATTATAGGGCTACAGGCACGCCTGTATAGAATTCATAGATCTTCTTGTTAAGAATGGTATTGTACTTGGCCTGTACATATGCCTGCAAGGCCTGCACATACAGGTTCTTTTGCGTAAGCAGATCAATTGTATTGAGGGCTCCCAGACGCATCTGCTCATTGGTAATGTGAAAACCTTCCTGGTTGGTTTTCCATGATAATTCTGCTGCCTCCAGTTGGGCCTGTGAATTCAATACGTTTATGTAAGCCTGCTCAACAGCCTGATCGAGCGTTGTTTTTGTTCCCTGTAATGACAACTTCGCCTGCTCTATCTGTATTTTCGATCGTTCTATATTGCTTTTATTAACGCGGTTGGCAAAAATGGGGATCGATACGGTTACCCCCAATCGCTGGTAGAAGTTATTGTTTACCTGGTTAAAGTATTTGAGGTTATTGTTATCTGAATACCCACTCGATAAACCTGCTCCTACACTTACAACCGGTAAGCGGCCTGCCTGGGATTTTTCCAATCCTACCTCTGCCGATCTCACCCCCAGTTCACCCGCTTTTACTTCAGGTCTTGAACTTACTGCGGCATTTTCAGCTTCCGGTAACGACGCTACGGCCTGATTGGTAACCAGCGTATCGGGTTGTACCACATCGAAGCTTACTGAAGAAGGCAGCTGTAAGATTTGTTTCAACGTTACCAGGTCTGAGCGATGGGCATTGATGGCAGTGGTGAGATTGTATTTATCATTGGCCAGTGTGGCTTCCAATTGTAAATAATCCTTGCGCGCTAAGCTACCGGCATCAAACCGTTGCTTGCCCAGCGTTAACTGTGATTCTGATGAACTCACCAGCTCCTGCAGATAAGCAATGTTTTCTTTTTGTAAAAGTATATTCAGGTAAGCCTGGGTGATCTGCAGCGTAATATCATTCTCGGCCGCCTGTACGTTTAACTGGGCGCTTTCCAGCAGGAGGTTCTTTTGCTTTATATCATTGTTCAGGAAACCGCCATTATAAACGACCAGGTTGGAATTTACCCCATAATTACCCGATGCAGTGGCCTGGGTTTGAAAACCACCTACCACCGGGTTGGCATTGTTACTATTTACTAATGATTGTGTAAGGGTTGCCGATAAGCTGGGTAATTTAGCTGCTCTTGCCTGTAAAAGGTCCTGCTCACTGGAACGCGCACCCCAACGCAGGTTGTTGATGGTGATGTTATTCTTTTTTGCATAATCCAGACAGGTTTGCAGGTCCCATTTCAACGGCCCTGTTGTAGTATCCTGCGCATAAAGAGGAGTAAAGAGGCCCGGTAAAAGTCCGGCTATTAGTAAAAAATATTTCCACATACCTAATATATTTAATTCAGGATTCGTACACCTATTTGAAGTGTTTAGAAAACATTTCCAGCGGTTGGTTAAACGGTTTATCAACTGCTTAACAATTCATTTACTCCTTCTTCGTTTCAACTGATAAACGGTTTGGCTCCCTGATACTTGGGGAAATAAAAATGCCACACCCGCTTTTATGAAAAGCTGATGTGGCACTTATTAATTCAATTTTAATGAGGAAATTATTCTACATAAGAGAAGAACCCCAACACTTACATATTCCTGCGATACTGCCCGCCCACTTCAAACAACGCATGGGTTATTTGACCCAGCGAACAATACTTCACGGTTTCCATCAACTCTTCAAAGAGGTTTCCATTGTTGATGGCTACTTTCTTCAGGCGGTTCAGCATCTCATCAGATCTGCGTTCATTCCGTTTCCAGAAGGCCTGCAGGTTCTGGATCTGTTGTTCTTTTTCTTCGGTAGTACTGCGAATTACTTCGCCGGGCAAAATGGTAGGGCTTCCCTTTTTATTCAAAAAAGTATTCACGCCAATGATGGGTAATTCTCCGTTGTGTTTCAAACTTTCGTAATACAAACTTTCTTCCTGGATCTTATTGCGTTGGTACATGCGCTCCATGGCGCCCAGCACACCACCACGTTCCGTGATGCGATCGAACTCTGCCAGTACAGCGTCTTCAACCAGGTCGGTCATTTCTTCAATGAGGAAGGAACCCTGGATAAAGTTCTCGGTCTTGGCGCTGCCCAGTTCCCTGTTAATGATGAGTTGAATAGCCATTGCGCGGCGCACGCTTTCTTCGGTGGGTGTTGTAATGGCTTCATCATACGCGTTTGTGTGCAGGCTGTTACAATTGTCGTAAATGGCGTACAGGGCTTGCAGGGTTGTTCTTACATCATTGAAATCGATCTCCTGCGCATGCAGACTTCTACCCGATGTTTGAATATGGTATTTCAGCTTTTGGCTGCGGTCGTTGCCTTTGTATTTATACTTCATAGCCTTGGCCCAGATGCGACGCGCCACGCGACCGATCACACTGTATTCAGGGTCCATCCCATTGCTGAAGAAGAACGAGAGGTTGGGCGCAAACTCATCGATATGCATGCCGCGGCTCAGGTAGTATTCTACATAAGTAAAACCATTCGCCAGGGTAAAGGCTAATTGTGTTATTGGATTGGCGCCTGCTTCTGCAATATGATAACCGCTGATACTTACGCTGTAAAAATTGCGCACCTTTTGTTGAATAAAATATTCCTGCACATCGCCCATCAGCTTTAATGCAAACTCGGTGCTGAAAATGCAGGTGTTCTGTGCCTGGTCTTCTTTTAAGATATCTGCCTGCACGGTACCACGTACCTGGGCCAGCGCTTCTGCTTTTATTTTTGCATACACTTCTTTGGGTAATACATCATCACCCGATACCCCCAATAATTGTAATCCCAACCCATTATTGCCTTCGGGCAATCGCTCCGGTGCTGAAGGGTTGTAGTAGGCTGGTTTTGGAAGTTGTTTGAATCTTTGGTCTAATTGATCATTCACCATTGGCCATTGACCGTTTTCGCCAATCCATTTTTCACACAGCTGATCGATGGCCGCATTCATAAAGAACGCGAGTATGATCGGGGCCGGACCGTTAATGGTCATGCTCACTGAGGTTTTGGGATCGCAAAGGTCAAAACCACTGTATAATTTTTTGGCATCATCCACCGTGGCAATGCTCACGCCGCTGTTCCCAACCTTACCATAAATATCCGGGCGATGAGCAGGGTCTTCGCCATACAGAGTTACGCTGTCGAAGGCAGTGGACAAACGCCGCGCAGGCTGATCGAACGACACATAGTGAAAGCGCTTATTCGTACGCTCGGGACCACCTTCGCCTGCAAACATGCGGGTGGGGTCTTCCCCTTCGCGTTTCAGCGGGAACACGCCAGCGGTAAAAGGATATTCACCCGGAATGTTTTCCTGCAACTGCCATTTTAAAATATCGCCCCAGTCGTTGTACTTGGGTAAAACCACTTTCGGTATGCGGGTACCGCTGAGCGATTCAGTGGTCATTCGTAGTTTGATCACTTTATCGCGCACCTGGTATTCAAAAAAGTCAGCTTTATATTTGGTGACCAGTGCAGGCCATTGCTCCACCAGCTTTTTACATTCGGGATGTAATTGCGCTTCCAGTTTATTTTTGATAGCGGTCAGTTCATCCTTTACCGCAGCTGATAATGTGTTAACCGCATTCAACGTTCCATTTAGCTGATACAGCTGTGTTGCCAACGCAGCCTGTTCTTTTACCCACACATCGTAGCCCCGGTTGGTATCAGCAATTTCTGAAAGATAACGAACTCGTTTAGGAGGAATGATCTGAGTTTTGGTGGTGGTAGTGGCCCCCTCCAAACCTCCCCCAATAGAGGAGGCTTCTATAGCCCCGAACTCAACACCGGTTTTTGTTTTGATGGTAACCACCAGTTTTTCAAACAGCTCATTGATGCCGGTATCGTTAAACTGGGCGGCAATGGTGCCAATAACGGGAAGTTCCTCATCCCTGGCCGACCATAAGCCATGGTTGCGTTTGAACTGTTTGCGTACATCGTGCAGCGCATCGAGGGCGCCGCTTTTATCGAATTTATTGATGGCGATCACATCGGCATAATCGAGCATGTTGATCTTCTCCAGTTGGGAAGCTGCGCCATATTCAGGCGTCATTACATACATGCTTACATCGCAGTAATCCAGAATGCTCACGTCGCTTTGTCCCACCCCGGCCGATTCTAAAATAATGAGATCAAAGGCCGCTTCTTTACACACATCGATGGCTTCCTGTACGTGTTCGCTCAGTGCCACGTCGCTGTCGCGGGTAGCGAGCGAACGCATATAAGCCCGGGGAGAATGGATGCTGTTCATCCGGATGCGATCACCCAGCAGGGCGCCACCAGTTTTCTTTTTTGAGGGGTCAACAGAAATAACCGCAATTGTTTTTTCGCCAAAAGCATTCAGGTACCGCCGAACAATTTCATCGGTCACTGATGATTTACCGGCCCCGCCGGTACCGGTGATGCCGAGGACGACCTCCCCGCGGCCAGCCTCCCCCCAGCCCCCTCCGGTGGAGGGGGAGTTAGGTACCTCGCTACTATTTTCATTTATCTCTTTATCTGGCAACCCAGAGAGAGCGATATGAATTTTATTCAGAACTTTTTCAAGCTCATAAGTAATTTCTTCGTTGTTAAACCGAATGACCTGGAAACCTAATTTATTCAGTTCTTTTGTTCTTTCTTCATCACTGATCTTCATTTCTGGCAGCTGATGGTAATTTCCGTCTACTTCAATAACTAATCCTTTCTTTAAACAAGCAAAATCAGCAATGAAGTTTCCTATTATATGCTGTCTTCTAAATTTATATCCTTCTTTTTTGCTTCTAAGTTTATCCCAAAGAATTTCTTCAGCCACGGTGGCATTCTTTCTATGTTCTAAAGCAAATTCTTTAAGCTTATTAAAAATAAAAGGATCTACCATAAACTGATTAACCGTTACAGAGGAGCCATCATATAAGCTCTCGCGCTCCATTTTATTTTCTGCCAGGGTAATTGCCCGCGCTATCTTTCTAATATCTTTTCTTTCTCCTAATGGTAATTTCCCATTCCATTTTCGGGGCGCCAGCCAATAGTCGGTCTGTTGTGAGTCCCCCCCTCCACCGGAGGGGGCCGGGGGGAGGTCGGCCGGGAGGGGGCTGCATTCTTTTATCACCTCCTCAATCATCCCTTCCAGCCCCAATCTTCTCCCATCATCGGGACTGTATATCCTGGTGATCCCATAATTATGCAGCTCGGTAATTTCCTGGGGCAGAATGGTGCCGCCGCCGCCGCCGAAGATCTTTATATGGCCACAGCCATTCTCTTCCAGCAGGTCTTTCATGTATTTAAAGAATTCCACATGGCCACCCTGGTAGCTGGTAATGGCAATGCCCTGGGCATCTTCTTCTATGGCGCATTCAACGATCTCCGCTACAGACCGGTTATGACCCAGGTGTATGATCTCAGCGCCTTTTGACTGTAAAATGCGCCGCATTATGTTAATCGCAGCGTCATGACCATCAAAAAGGGAAGCAGCAGTAACTATTCTAACTTTGTTGACAGGTGTATAACTCATAATAGCATGCATTACAAAATCGGCCTAAAGTTAGTTCAAAAAAGCTAATGATCGTTAGCATTATATCGTAATGCTAACCAGTGACAGTTTTCTTGCATAAAACAGATAAGAAAAAGCAAAACTTCCGGGAACGATACCGGAAATTTTCGTTTGGTTTGCAGTGAAAATGAAATAGTTTCGACCAACAAAAAATTATACTGGTAACATGAAGCTTATACGTTTTGGAAAATCAGGGCAGGAGAAGCCTGGGGTTGAATTACCCGATGGAAAAAGAATTGACACCAGCGCTTTTGGTGAAGATTATAACGAGCAATTTCTAACCAATAATGGTCTTGCCCGTTTGGCTGAGTGGTTAAAAACAAATCAGTCTGCCTGCCCGGTAGTTGATGCCAGTGAGCGTTTGGGCGCTCCCCTGGCCCGTCCTTCAAAGATTGTGTGCATTGGATTAAACTACGTAGACCATGCCAGGGAAACCAATGCGGCCATCCCGGCAGAGCCGATCGTGTTTTTTAAATCTACCACCGCAATGGTTGGTCCCTTCGATCAACTGGTGATCCCGAAGAACAGTACCAAAACCGATTGGGAAGTGGAGCTGGCCGTAGTGATAGGTAAAAAAGCTACCTATGTTGAAGAGAAAGACGCCAATGATTACATCGCCGGTTACATGCTGCACAATGATTATAGCGAACGTGCTTTTCAGTTGGAGCGCAATGGTCAGTGGGTAAAAGGTAAAAGCTGCGATACGTTTGCACCATTAGGCCCCTTTATGGCTACGCCCGATGAAATAAAAGACATCCATAACGTACGCTTGTGGCTTTCTTTAAATGGTAAAATGATGCAGGATGGCAATACCAGCAACCTAATTTTCAAAATACCGTTCCTGATCTCTTACCTGAGCCAGTTTATGACCCTGCTCCCTGGTGATATCATCAGCACCGGTACACCTGCTGGTGTAGGTTTAGGTCAAAAACCCGAACCGTTTTATGTAAAACCTGGTGATATTATTGAGTTGGGTATCGATGGACTGGGCACCAGCAAACAGGTTGCGGTAGCTTATAAATAGTTATACATGAAACGATATTGTCTTGCCCTGGACCTGGTAGACGATCCGGCATTGATTGCCGACTACGAGCGCCATCATAATGAAATATGGCCCGAGATAGTGCAAAGCATTCAATCGGCAGGCATCGACGTGCTGGATATTTATCGCACGGGTAACCGGCTGTTTATGATCATCGAGGCCAATGACCAGTTCTCTTTTGCTGATAAAGCAAAGGCCGATGCCGCCAATCCCAGGGTTCAGGAATGGGAAGCCCTGATGTGGAAATTCCAACAAGCGCTTCCCTGGGCAAAGCCTGGTGAGAAGTGGATCCTGATGGAAAAGATATTCAGCCTGAGCCCCCTCCCGGCCTCCCCCGGTGGGGGAGGAGTCTGAAACACTCCAATTATTTGCTCAGATAATACATTGCTAACATCAAATGAATTCAGAAAATGAGAGTGATAAAATATCATTTTGATGATGCCAACTCCCCCTCCACCGGAGGGGGCCGGGGGGAGGCCTCCGTCATCGATTCACACGTTCACTTCTGGAAATACGATAAAAAAACCTACGACTGGATTGATAATTCCATGAAGACCCTTCAACAGGATTATCTACCGGAACACCTGGCGCTGGTTTCAAGAAGAAATAATGTGGATGGCGTGGTGGCCGTACAGGCAACCCAGTCTGAAACGGAAACACATTTCCTGGTTGAACTGGCCAAAACCCATTCTATCATCAAAGGCGTTGTAGGCTGGATCGACTTACAGGCCGATAACATCGCAGAGCGCCTGCAATACTTTTCGCAGTATCCCATCATTAAAGGATACCGCCACGTAGTGCAGGGCGAACCACTCGATTTTCTGGCCCGGCCAAATTTCCGTCGTGGCGTGGCAGCGTTAAAAGCATTCAACTATACGTACGATATTCTCATCTTCCATAATCAGTTACAACCAGCTATTGATTTTGTACGGGCTTTTCCCGATCAGCCATTTGTGATAGATCATTGCGCCAAACCCGACATCCGTCATAAGCAGATCGATGACTGGCGGACAGGCATTCAGGAGATAGCCCAATTCCCGAACGTGTGCTGCAAACTGTCTGGTTTGTTTACTGAAACCAATTGGAAAGAATGGAGCGCGGCCGATTTCTTCCCCTACCTCGATGTGGTGTTTGAAGCATTCGGTACTAACAGATTGCTATTTGGCAGCGACTGGCCTGTTATGTTACTCAGCGGCATTTATGTACAATGGAAAAGTTTGCTGGAGAAATATATGGAAAGGTTTCCGGCTGAAGAAAGAGAAAAAGTATTTGGCAGCAATGCCATTCAATTTTATAATTTATAACTAACATGGATTTACATCTCACCAACAAAGTATTTATTGTTACCGGAGGTGCCAAAGGGATTGGTGCTGCTATTAGCAGTTCAATTGCGGCTGAAGGTGCTATTGTAGTAATTGCAGGAAGAAACAAGACTGATAACCAGGCTAAAGTTGATGAAATTATAAAAGCAAAAGGAAAAGCTACCAGCATTGAAGCTGAACTGGCCGACCCTGCTGCCTGTAAATCGGTTATAGATTTTACAGTGAAAGAATACGGCCGCATCGATGGCCTTATCAATAATGCCGGAATGAACGATGGTTGCGGACTCGAAAGCGGTTCTCCTGAAAAGTTCATGAGATCGCTGCAAATTAACCTCAGCCATATTTATAACCTGGCGCATTATGCATTGCCTTATCTGAAAGAATCAAAAGGCACCATCACCAATATCGGGTCAAAAGTAGCAGACACCGGCCAGGGTAATACTTCAGGTTATGCAGCATCCAAAGGCGGCATCAATGCATTGACCCGTGAGTGGGCGGTTGAATTGCTGCCTTATTCTATCCGGGTAAATACCGTTATCCCTGCCGAAGTATGGACACCCCTGTACGATAAATGGATCCAAACCCTGCCCAATCCGAAAGAGAAACTGGCGCAGATCGTTTCTAAAATACCATTGGAAAAACGCTTCACTACTTCAGAAGAGATTGCCGATATGACGGTATTCCTGGTAAGTGATCGTTCAAGCCACACTACCGGACAGATCATTTATGTTGATGGTGGTTACACGCACCTCGACCGTTCATTGACCTAATATATTATAAAGCCCCTGAATGAAAGTTTGGGGGCTCAATCTATACATCCAAACTAAAATTCCCGATTGCATGGCCCTACCAACATCATCCAGTGCCTCCCTGAAACAAGGACAACTTAAAGGATATCTTTTTCCTTTCATCTTAGTGACCAGCTTGTTTTTCTTTTGGGGCTTTGTACATAATCTCGACCCTATATTGATCCCACACTTGCGGGAAGCGTTTACGTTAAACTATCTGCAGGCATCGCTGGTCGACTTCTCCGTATTCATCGCTTATTTCGTTATGGCGCTGCCAGCAGGATTCATCATGAGGAAGTACGGCTATAAGTCAGGGATCATTTTAGGTTTATTACTTTTTGGTATTGGTTCCTTATTATTCATCCCGGCTGCCGATACCAGGCAATATTTTTTATTCCTGGGAGCTCTGTTTGTTATAGCCAGCGGTCTTACTTTTTTAGAAACCGCGGCCAATCCATATGCTTCCTTATTAGGGCCAAAGGAAACAGCCACCCAACGGTTGAACCTGTCTCAATCATTTAACGGTCTCGCTACTGTATTGGCGCCGCTGGTTGGTGGTAAATTCATTTTGTCAGGAAACGAATTAACCGAAGCCCAAAAAGCAGCCATGACGCCACAGGCCCTTGATGCCTACCTGGCTGCCAGCGCATCCGCGGTAAAAGGGCCTTATTTAATTCTGGGTAGCATAATTCTTATTGTAGCAATCATCTTTGCATTTACAAAGCTGCCTGAAATTAAAGAAGAAGAGGGTAAGAAATCCAGTTTCGCCAATGCATTCCAGCACAAGCACCTGGTGTGGGCAATAGTAGCGCAATTCTTTTATGTAGGCGCACAGGTTTGTGTTACCAGCTTCTTTATCAGTATTGCCGTGAAAGCTGCTAATATCGACAAACAAACGGCCTCCATTTACCTGGGATTAGGGTACGGTCTGGCATTCATGATCGGTCGTTTTGCAGGGACCTTTTTTATGAGATATATCAGCCCTAATAAATTACTGGTTATCTACTCGGTAATCAATATTGTATTATCTGCGATAGCCATTGTAAGCACTGGCATGATTACGGTGTATGCATTGATCGGGGTTGGATTTTTTATGTCGATCATGTTCCCCACCATTTTCGCATTGGGTATAAAAGGATTAGGCGTCGATACAAAAATAGGTTCCAGCCTGATCATTATGTCAATTGTAGGGGGGGCATTAATTCCATTGGCTATGGGCCGTATTGCCGATATCACTCACAATATTCAGAACGGATACATCATTCCGCTGATCTGTTTTATTGTGATCTTATTTTTCGGCTGGAAAGGCCATAAGATAAAAACAGCTTAAAAATAGAAAAGTTAACGGGTTAACTTTTCAACCAATCAACTTATCAATTAATTTCGCACCCATGTTTCGACTCGATAATAAAACAGCCATCATTACCGGTGGCGGAAGCGGTATAGGAAAAGCCATTGCCACTGTATTTGCCCAACAGGGAGCCAGCGTTCATATTTTAGATATGGATGAACAGGGCGCTACCAACGTGGTAAAAGAAATTACAGAAGCTGGTGGCAAAGGACAGTTTTACAAATGCGATGTATCAAAACAAGCTGATGTAAAACAAATTGTTGATGGCATTGCAGCCAATGGTTCTATTGATATCCTCATCAACAATGCCGGTATTGCCCACATTGGCACCGCCGATAGTACGCCCGAAGCCGACTTCGACCGGTTGGTGAATGTGAATGTAAAAGGCGTATACAACTGTTTACATACTGTTATTCCGCACATGAAACAAAATGGCGGGTCCATTCTTAACATGGCTTCCATTGCCTCACTGGTGGGTATACCCGACCGTTTTGCCTATTCCATGACCAAAGGAGCGGTAGTGGGCATGACGTTATCTGTTGCCAAGGATTATCTTAAAAACAATATCCGTTGCAACTGTATTTCACCGGCACGTGTACATACACCGTTTGTAGATGGATTCCTGTCAAAGAACTATCCCGGTAAAGAAGCAGAGATGTTTGAGAAACTGTCAAAGACCCAGCCTATTGGCCGGATGGGCAAACCCGAAGAGATCGGTTACCTGGCTTTATACCTTTGCTCAAACGAAGCATCCTTTATTACCGGTTGTGATTACCCCATCGATGGAGGCTTCACTAAATTGAACAACTAAGAAACATATAAGATCCTGAAATATGAAGTAGGAAGTACGAAGAGCCTGTTATCTCGTATTTCCTATTTTTTTGTCTACCCTGCCAGCCAGTAAAGGATACCCTTTGACACATGGTTCACCCAACTTTTTTTCCTCAATATGGAGATTCCGGGGTTACAAACCCATCATTTTAAGTCACTAGTAATTATGGGCGTTTGAAACCCTTCGAAACCAATACATGGCTAAATTATTTTGGCTAACAGCGTTTTCGTACCCCAAATTGTCTTATTTTGTAGTAATTCAAAGCTATTGCACCTTTGATGAAACGGGCTGCTGCCATATTGCTGCTTCTCATTTTACTGTTTAACTGGTTTGGATATCGGTTATTGTCCGATTATCAGCAACACCGGGCAGATACTCAATTGGAGGCCCAACTCGATCAGCAACAATACAATGAAGCCAGCCTTATAGAAATCCGCGTTCCCCTTAACATGCCTTACCAAAGCATTTCCTCCGGTTTTGAACGCTACGATGGCGAAATAGAATTCAACGGCATTCACTATAAATATGTAAAACGTAAAGTAGAGAACGGCGAACTGGTGTTGTTATGTTTACCCAACGAGAGCCGAACGCGCTTACAAAACGCCCGCGACGAGTTTTTTAAACTGGTGAATGACCTGCAACATAATTCTCAAAGTAAAAATTCCACCCCTGGCAGTTCTATCAAGAACCCGGTGACTGAATACCAGGACCAACAAAACAACTGGCAGGTTGAAGCCCTGGCAGTTCAGCTGCATCAATATACGGGCTATACCAAAGTCATTCCTTCTTTTCCTTTGCTTACAACACCTGCACAACCTCCCGAGTGCTGATCGTATTATCATCGCCTTTCGTCGACCGCCGAAGCTTTAGCGCAGGCGGTTTTATTGGGAAAGCTATAGCCAGCTACAAGTCTGATTTATTACTAATTGAAGCTATATCATGCGTTATTTATTGTTTGCCATTCTATTGGCAGGAGTTGCCTCCTGCAAACAACGTGCTGCAGATTACCAACAGGTATTGCACGACCCCGTTCTGTACAGTAAAATGACCGGTCAGCTTACAGATGTTATTACCTACGACATCTTTACCCCGCCGGTAGCGAGTCGTATTTATGCCTATGCCCACCTGGCGGCCTACGAAGCCATGGTGCATGGAGATAGCAGCTATACATCGTTGAAAGGCCAGTTAAAAGGATTCGATTATGTGCTTCCGCCCGACTCCGGTAAAATAGTCGATTATCCCTATGCCGCCCTTATGGCCTTTATGGAAGTAGGTAAAACCCTCACCTTTTCAAAAGACCAGACCGATAAAATAGTCGACAGTTTAAAAATGCTGGCAGAAACACATGGCATGCCGGCAGACATGAAAAAGAATTCTGAAGAATATGGCGTAAACGTCGCCAAAGCGGTACTGGGCTGGAGCAAGAAAGACAACTATGCACAAACCCGCTCTGCCGCCAAATACACCGTGCCAAATGACGAAGGCAAATGGATCCCTACGCCGCCCGGATATTTTCAGGCAGTAGAACCCCAGTGGCGCACCATACGCACCATTGCCATGGACAGCTGCAACCAGTTTGCGCCACCTGCTCCCTGTGTCTTTGGTAAAGACTCCACCTGCGCATTTTACAAACTGGCCAAACAGGTACAGGATACCGGTGTTCTGCTCACCGAAGAACAAAAAGCCATCTCCAGTTTCTGGGATTGTAATGGGTTTAAATTAAATGTGGTTGGCCATACAATGTATGCCACCAAGGCCATGACGCCCGGTGGTCACTGGATGGGTATTATTGGTATTATTTGCGAAAATAAGAAGGCTGATTTTGATAAAACGGTGTATACGTATACAACAGCGTCCTTTGCCATAATGGATGCCTTCATTGCCTGTTGGGATGCGAAATATACGTTTAACCTGGTACGACCTGAAACAGTGATCAACAAATACATAGACGCCAACTGGAAACCCTTTCTGCAAACCCCGCCATTTCCTGAATATACCAGCGGTCACTCCATTATATCAACTGCCGCTTCAACTGTGCTGGAACATATCTACGGCGCACAAACGCCTTTCCGCGACAGTACCGAGCGTCCCTGGGGTTTCCCTGACCGAAACTTTCAATCACCCCGACAGGCTGCAGATGAAGCAGGCATAAGCCGCTTTTATGGCGGTATTCACTATCGCCCTTCTATTATCGTAGCGCGGGACCAGGGTGAGAAAGTAGGCAATTATGTACTCACAAAACTGAGTATGAGAAAAGAACAGCTGGCCAGTAAATAATGTAACCAACACAACCAAATTAACTGTAAATGAAAAAGCTTACTCTATTATCGATCGTATATTTATTGCTAACCCATCAGGCCCAATCACAAGGTTGCGTAGCCATTCGCAGCACCGGTGGTTTTTGTACCCGCGACCAGGCAATGGGGCACGATTCTACCAAATGGATGCTGTCGGTAAGCAATCGCTATTTTAAATCGTTCAGGCACTTTGTGGGAACCGAAGAACAAAAACAACGGATAGAACAGGGAACTCAGGTAATCAATCATTCCTATACACTTGACCTGGCGCTTTTCCGGAATTTAAAAAATGGCTGGTCTATCGGGCTCGATGTGCCGGTTATTTCCAACGCCCGTTCTTCTTTGTACGAGCATGGAGGCAATGGCGCCAAAAACGCCCGGCATTCCACTCATTCCTTCGGCGTGGGTGATATTCGCATTGCCGTATATCGCTGGCTCATTGACCAAACAACCATGCCAAAAGGGAACATCCAGGTGGGGCTGGGACTCAAACTGCCAACCGGCGATTACCGCTACCAGGATTTCTTTATAAAGAACGATTCAACCAAAGTATTAGGACCTGTCGATCAATCCATACAGTTAGGTGATGGTGGAACCGGGTTCACTACCGAGATAAATGCCTTTTACAATTTCAACGAAAATTTTGGGGTGTATGGTAACTTTTATTACCTGTTCAATCCCCGGGAACAAAATGGCGTTTCAACCACCCGTGGCGGAATCCCTTCTTCAGATGCCATTAAATATGGTACCAGCGTAATGAGCGTGCCCGATCAAATGATGATCCGCGCCGGCACCAGCACCACCTTTAATAAATTCACCTTCTCTATCGGGGTCCGCGATGAGTGCCAGCCTTCCAAAGATGTGATCGGTGGCAGCATGGGTTTCCGCCGTCCGGGTTATATCATTTCCATTGAACCGGGTGTAAACTATCAATTCAAAAAAGCAACCGTATATGCTTATGTGCCGTTTGCGGTTAAACGCAACCGTACCCAAAGCGTTGCCGACAAATTAAAAACTGCCGACACAGGGGTGTACAGCCAGGGCGATGCCGCCTTTGCCGATTACCTGGTAAACATTGGCGCTTCTTTTAAATTTTAACCTTATACAAACTGTTTATGAAACAATCCAGGAAGACCTGCCTGCGCTATTGCAGTTTGCTTTTTTGGTTGGCGGCAAGCATACACTCCGCATTTGCCCAAACAGATATAGATGGTATTATGATGGCCAAAAAAAATCTCTGTGTGGGACCCATGTATGGATATAGCAGCTGGAAGCATTACTGGGAGGGAACACTTAAAAGAGAGAACCTGAATTTAGGGACCGTTTCTTCCCAAATGTATAGTGTGATGGGCGCTTACGGAGTAACCGATAAAGTCAACGTTTTGTTTTCAGTTCCTTATGTAAGAACCAAAGCCTCTGCAGGCACCTTGCATGGCATGAAGGGTTTTCAGGATGCCTCGCTATGGGTAAAATATATGCCGCTTGAAACCAAGATCGGCAATGGCGATTTAAGTGTGTATGGCCTGGCAGGTGTATCGGCCCCGCTTAGCAATTATGTAGCCGATTACCTGCCCCTGTCATTAGGGTTACGCAGTAAAACGCTTTCATTGAGAGGGATGGTCGATTACCAGGCAGGAAAATTGTTTGCCACGCTGTCTGGCACCTACGTCTTCCGTGACAATATTAAAATCGACCGCGATGCTTACTATACTACCGAAATGCATTACACGAACAAGGTAGCAATGCCCGATGCCCTGTCGTTCAACTTTCGGGCTGGTTACCGGCATAACGATATCATTGCGGAGGCTTTTCTCGACAACTGGACCACCCTGGGTGGTTTTGATATAACCCGTAACAACATGCCTTTCCCGAGTAATAAAATGAATGCAACGCGGTTGGGCGCCAATGTAAAATATCATTTAAAGAACCTGAAACGGCTTCAACTGGTGGTAAACGGGAATCATGTTATTGCAGGACGTAATGTAGGCCAGTCAACCAGCATCAACGCCGGCCTGTTCTTTATAATCAATTTCGCAAAAAAGCAGGCACCTGTTTCAACCACTCCAAAAGCACAACCATGAAAAAGTTATTATCCTGTATACTGCCGCTGTTGATTATCGCTGCCGTTACCGTTCCTTTGGCCTGTTCAAAAACAGAGAAGGGCCGTACTGATGATCTGCCGGCATTGCAACCAGATAAAACGGATATCGATGCGGGTAGCTGGAAACCCATTCTGCTCGCTTCTCCTAATGAGTTTTCGATCTCAGCGCCTGTAGCCACCAATACGCCGGAATACACTGCCCAGCTGAGCGAGATCAAAAGCTGGCAGGCATCTTTGACCGATGGTGAAAAGGATCTTGTAAAATACTGGAGCGCCGGCGCTGTACTTCGTTGGAATGAGATCTTGCGGGGACTGGTGGCTAAACACAACCTGCCGCCTTATCAGAACGATGATGGCATCTACCCGGCGCCTAATGCCAATAACCCATTGGCGTATCCGCAATTTCCTTTTGCCAATCCACCTTATGCAGCAAGAGCCTATGCTTATGTGAGCGCTGCCCAATACGATGCGCTGGTAGCCGCTTACTATTATAAAAAATTATACAACCGCCCGGCGCCTTATAAAGTGGATGCAGGCATTAAGGTGCTGGTACCACAATCAGACCTGCCTTCTTATCCATCTGAAGATGCCGTAGTAGCAGGCGCTGCCGTTGAAATGATGAAGTTATTATTCCCCGGCGACCAGGAGTACATTCAGCAAAAGGCCGAAGAACACAAACGGGCCCGCATTATTTCGGGCGCCAATGTGCGCAGCGATATGGAAGCTGGTGAGGCATTAGGCAAAGCTGTGGCGCAGAAATTTGTGACCCGCGCCCGGGGCGATCGTGCGGGTGCCGCAATTGGCACGCCTGCCGATTGGGCCAAACTGGAAACCGATTGTATTGCCCGTGGTGAAACGCCCTGGTATAGTCTGGAACTACCAAAGCGCCCACCAATGCTACCATTATTTGGTAAGGTAAAAGCATTCCTGTTCGATTCACTCACGGCTATTTCCTTACGGCCCGGACCACCTCCACTTACTGCCAGTAAAAAAATGCAGGATGAAACCGATGAAATATTGAGTTTGACAAAAAATGATACGCGCGATCACTATCGCATTGTTCACTTCTGGGCCGATGGCGCCGGAACTTCTACGCCATCTGGTCACTGGGATGCCATAGCTGCCGAAGATTTCATTAAAAAGAATTACAGTGAAGTGCGTTGGGCGCGCAACATGGCTTTACTGAATATGTCGTTGATGGATGCCGCCATTGTTTGCTGGGATACCAAGTATTTTTATTTCAACCCAAGACCCTGTCAAATGAACCCCAAAATAAAGACCTTAACCGGCGTTCCCAATTTCCCGGCATATGTCTCTGGTCATTCCACCTTCAGTGGGGCTGCCGCTACTATTCTTTCTTATATAATACCAGATCGGGCAACTGCATACGATGATATGGCACGCGAAGCCTCCCTGTCGAGAATGCTGGCGGGCATCCACTTCCGGGCCGATTGTGAAGTGGGACTGGAAACAGGTAAAAAAGTAGGCAATTATGCAGTGGATCGTGGCAAAGCTGATGGTGCAGGTAATTAAGTAAAACAAGCCAAAAGAGCTGAAACAATAACAGATAATCTTTTTTGAGAAGCATAAATAGAAGTCAAACGTCACCGTTCCGATTCCTCGGAACGGTTTTTTATTTCCTACATTTGATATAGGAATTGGTAATAAAACGCTCCCAGGATGAAAAAACTGTTTCTGTGCCTGCTGATCAGCTGGCAGTTTGTAAGTACGATTGCACAACCGCCGGCCACTCCCGATAAAATTTATGGCGATTTATTCCGCGATGTGCAAATGGGTAAAGTATTTCCCGATGGGAAAACCTTTGTTGACTGTGTGCCTAAGAAAAATCCGAAAAATATTGTTGCTGACTACAACCAGCAAAAAGGTACGCCCAAGTTCGATCTGAAACAGTTTGTGGAGAACAATTTTGAAATGCCGCGCACGCCGCAACTCAATTACATTACCCGGGAAAAAGATGTGGTCATGCACATCAAAAACCTTTGGGGGGTGCTGCGCCGTGAACCAGATACGGTTGTTGTAGGCAGTTCCTTACTGCCCTTGCCCAATCCATACATTGTTCCCGGTGGCCGCTTCAGGGAAGTGTATTACTGGGACAGTTATTTTACCATGCTGGGTCTTATGGCCAGTGGCGAAGGCGAAATGATTGAAAACATGGTGAAGAACTTTGCCTGGATGATAGAGATCTATGGCCATATTCCCAATGGCAACAGGACCTATTACCTCAGCCGCTCCCAACCACCCTTTTTCGCTTTAATGGTTGACCTGCTGGCCAATCTCAAAAACGACAGCACTTACCTAACGTTTATGCCTGCGCTGGAAAAGGAATACGAATTCTGGATGGATGGCGCCGCCAAATTAAAAACCGGGCAGGCTAACAGAAGGGTAGTTAAATTAAATGATACATTGGTGCTGAACCGCTATTGGGACGATTATCCCTTTCCCCGCCAGGAGGGTTATAAAGAAGATGTGGAAATCGCTGAAAGATCGGGCCGTGATAAAAAAGAAATGTATACCCACCTGCGCGCCGGCGCCGAAAGCGGTATCGACTTCAGCAGCCGCTGGTTCAAAGACAAGAAGAACCTTACTACTATTATGGTTACCGATATGGTGCCCGTTGACCTGAACAGTTTATTATATGAGCTGGAAGTTGTGCTGGCCAAATGTAAATTCATGGCGCATGATGCCCAGGCATCTGCCGACTATGCCCGCAAGGCAGAAAGAAGAAGGGTGGCCATTGATAAATATTGCTGGAACAAAACCCTGAAATATTATACCGATTATAATTTCAGAACGCGTAAAATATCCGGTGTGGTTACGCCTGCCGGCATGTATCCCTTCTGCGTGTACACCAAAAATCTTGATTATATGAGCCTGCTGGCCCGCCAGGCTGCCGAACAGGTGAAATCAAAACTATTACAACCCGGTGGCATAACGGCTTCGCCATTTACTACCGGTCAGCAATGGGATGCCCCCAATGGTTGGGCGCCGCTGGAATGGATGACCATCTGGGGCCTCGATCGTTGCGGCCAACGGGAACTGGCCCGTGACATTGCCGAACGCTGGATCAAATTGAACGTAGATGTGTTTAAAAGAACCGGTAAGATGATGGAAAAATACAATGTGGTTGACCTGAACCTCGAAGCCGGCGGCGGCGAATATCCCTCCCAGGATGGTTTCGGCTGGACGAATGGGGTTTTATTAGCATTGATCAATAAGTATGGCTTGCCGAAATAAAATAACGAACTTGCCCGTTTGCCTTACTTTTGCCCAAATTTTCGATATGTTTAAATGGATCACGGGAGGCCTGTTTATAGCTATTGTATTAACTGCCTGCTCACCTAATAATGTTACTGTAGATAACAGCCTGAAAAAATATTTCGACCAAAATAAAGTTACCGGCTGCTTTGGCCTTTTCGATAATGGACAGGGACATTTTACTATTTACAACCTGCCCCGCTTTAGCGACAGCGTATATACCCCCGCTTCTACCTTCAAGATCGTTAACTCACTTATTGGTTTGGAAGAAGGGATTGTAGCAGATACCAACACCGTTTTCAAATGGGACAGCGTTAACCGCCCACGCACCGAATGCAACCGCGATATGACCATGTGGGATGCCTTCCGCATTTCGTGCCCACCATGGTACCAGGAACTGGCCCGTCGCATTGGCCAACCCAAAATGCAACACTGGTTAGATACCCTGGGCTATGCACGCCGCTACGATACTTTCAAATTAAAAAACAACCTCGATACCTTCTGGCTCGATAACTCGGCCAAAGTAACCGCCGATGAAGAGTTAGGACTGGTAAAGAAATTATACTTCGACCAGCTGCCCTTTCAAAAAAGATCGCAACGCATTGTGCGCAGCATGATGTTGTGGGAAAACAATTCCAACTATAAACTGAGTTATAAAACCGGTTGGAATACTACCGACAAAGGCACCCAGATCGGCTGGATCGTTGGCTGGATAGAAGAAAACAAACACCCATACTTTTTTGCCTTGCAGGTTGAATCACCCGACCCTAATGTAGATTTCAAATCTATCAGGATAAACCTGCTGAAGCAGATCTTAAAAGAATACGGCTTTTTCGAAGGAAAAAAGTAGCGCCACTACACAATAAATAATTTAGTTAAAGCTCGTCAGCGCATAAAGCAATGGTGGGCTTTTTTTAGCCAATAGTTTGAGTTTGTTACTTATACGATGTATTTTAACTAAAAAATTAGCGCGTAAGTACTTAATTTGTAATTAATACCAATTTGGTTTAATTGTTGCATTCATCATTTTTACATTTTCTAATTTGCTAATTTTCACATTAAGTTGTTCCGTTTCCAACATATCGAATACCTCATAGCCCTGGCCACCATCCCCTTGCTGGTAGCATTGTATTTTCAGTTATTATACTGGAAAAAAAATACCATCAAAAAAATCGGGGACCATACGCTGGTACAGTCGCTCATTGCCAATTATTCGCCCATTAATTTTTTACTGAAATTCCTGTTCTTCGCCGTGGCGCTGGCAGCCGTTATTGCAGCAGCTGCCAACCTGCAAAAACCAGGGGCCATGGAAGATGTACAACGCAAAGGCGTAGATGTTGTGATTGCGCTGGATGTGAGTAAAAGTATGCTGGCTGAAGATATAAAACCCAATCGACTGGAAAGGGCCCGCCAGCTGGTTTATAAACTAATGGATCAGTTACCCAACGACCGCGTTGGGCTGGTACTGTTTGCCGGAAGGGCTTATTTGCAAATGCCATTGACCACCGATCATGGCGCTGCCCACATGTATATTCAACAGGCTGGTCCTGATGTAGTACCAACCCAGGGTACGGTGATCTCAGAAGCTTTACGCGCCAGTAACTCGGCTTTCAATAGCAAGGAAAGAAAATTTAAATCAATAGTACTCATCACCGATGGTGAAGACCACGACCCTCAGGCCGTTCCCCTGGCACAACAACTGGCTCAGGATGGTGTAATGATCAACTCCATTGGGATTGGTTCGGCAGAAGGCGCGCCTATTATGGACCCAGCCACCAATGAATACAAAAAAGATGAAACCGGTAATACGGTAGTTTCAAAATTGAACGAAGCCGAACTGCAGCAACTGGCCGGCGCTACCAAAGGAGTGTATGTGAAACTCGATGATGTGGATGCAGCAGTAAACGCCATTACCAAACAGTTAGGCACTATTGAATCAAATATCCTGGATGATAATGCATTCAGAGATTATAAAAGTTATTTTCAATGGTTCCTGGCCATTGCCCTTGCATTCCTGTTGATAGAATTCTTTTTACCAGAACGGAAATTAAAAGCAGCTTGAAAAATTTATTCTACATATCGCTGATGCCATTGCTCCTGCTTTTACCGGTATTGATAAAAGCGCAGGATGAGAATGCTGCCATTCGGGAAGGAAATAAATTGTATCACGACCGGCAGTTTGAAAAAGCAATGCCTGCTTATCAAAAAGCTATCGAGCAGAACCCTAAAAATTTAACCGCCCGCTATAACCTCGCCAATGCCCGTTTTCGCACCGGTAATATGCCCGATGCAGAAAAATCGTACGATGACCTGATTGCGAATACTACCGAAAATAAATACAAGGAAAAAGGCTATTACAACAAGGGCGTTACCTTAACAAAACAACAAAAGCTGCAGGAAAGCATCGATGCCTACAAGGATGCTTTAAAGCTCGATGCCACTGATGAGGACGCCCGCTTTAACCTGCAAAAGGCCTTAACGGAGCAGAAGAAACAAAACCAATCAAAGCAGCAGCAGCAAAAACAACAGCAGCAGAAACAGCAAAAGCAAAAGCCCGAAAACAATAAACTCGATAAAAGAAAGATAGAGCAATACCTGAAGTCGCTCGAACAAAAAGAACAGGATGTTCAGCGAAAGATGCAGCAAAACCGCGCCCGCTCGGTAACTCAACCTGAAAAGGACTGGTAGGGCGCATTCAGTGCCCGGTTGACGATTTAACCCGTTAACCAGTTAATTTTATCAAGCTGTTAACTCATCAATCCATCAACTAGTTAACTTTTCATCCTTCCTACTTTGTCGTAATTTTGCTGGCATTTTGCCCGTTTACCCAACTGGCAATCACAAATCTTAAATCAGAAAATATCAAAATGCAGCTTTACTGCGACTCATTGACCGAATATAAACGCCTGGCAACCCGTGAAGTACGAATTGGGGATTTGCTGCTGGGCAACTTCAACCCTATCCGTGTTCAAACCATGACCACCACCGATACCATGGATACCATGGCTACTGTTGAGCAAAGTATCCGCTGTATCGAAGCCGGCGCAGAAATGGTGCGTATTACAGCACCCAGCAAAAAAGAAGCGGAGAACCTGCTGAATATAAAGAACGAGCTGCACAAAAGAGGGTATAAAACCCCGCTGATCGCCGACATTCATTTCACGCCCAACGCCGCTGAAATAGCTGCCCGCATTATTGAAAAAGTACGGGTGAACCCGGGCAACTACGTTGATAAAAAGAAATTTGAACAAATAGATTATACCGATGCGGAATACGCCGAGGAGATCGATCGCATTCGCGAACGCTTTACACCCCTGGTGACAATCTGTAAAGAATATGGTACCGCCATGCGCATTGGTACCAATCACGGTTCCCTCAGTGATCGCATTATGAGCCGTTATGGCGATACGCCCATGGGCATGGTGGAAAGTGCGATGGAGTTCCTGCGCATCGCCCGTAATGAAAGCTATCACAATATTATCCTGAGTATGAAATCGAGCAATCCACAGGTAATGGTACAGGCCTACCGGTTGCTGGTAAACGTAATGATGGATGAATTTGGTGAATGCTATCCTTTACACCTGGGGGTAACAGAAGCCGGTGATGGGGAAGATGGAAGAATAAAATCAGCCATTGGTATTGGCACCCTGCTCGAAGACGGACTGGGTGATACCATCCGCGTTTCATTGACAGAAGACCCTGAGTTTGAAATTCCCGTTTGCCGCGACCTGGTTAAACGTTACACTAACCGACAGGAAGCAATTCCTTCGCCTGCCGAAGCATCAGCGAAGGCGGGTGGTATTCCAGCTATTACTAAAGTTCCTTACTCGCCTTTTGAATATACTAGAAGGCATACTGATACCGTATCGAATATCGGCGGTAAACACGTACCCGTAGTGGTGGCCGATTTTATGAAAGCCGCTGCTATTCGTCATGAAGACTTACAGGCCATTGGCTATACCTATAACACCGAAACGGATAAATTCACCATTGCCGACGCAGCAGCAGATTACCTGTACACTGGTAAAAAGCTGCTCGATTTTGCACTACCCGGTACATTGAAAGTAATTTGCGATCATGCTACCTGGTTAAATGCACCCGACAAGGAGAAATATTATCCGTTATTTCAATCAACCGAATACCTGAAAGGCACCGATCATTCAGGCTCGCTGAATTTTGTAGCAGTTGATGTAAACGAACCTGCTTCACAGGAACTGTTACAGAAAATTCGCAAAGATTACACCTTAGTGCTGTGTTTGTATTCATCAAACCCACACGCCATGCCATCGGTACGGCGTTACATTATTGAACTGATGAACCAGGGCATTACCTGCCCCATTATTTTGTCGGTAGAAAGCAATGATACGACTATCGATGAACAGCTGATCCATTTTTCAACCGATAGCGGCGCTTTGCTGCTCGATGGGATGGGCGATGGCATTTGGCTGATGAATGAACCGGAAAAGATCCGGAACCAGAAAGTGAGTGGCCGCACCTACCTGGAAACAAAGAGCAATCACCAGTTCATCAACAACACGGCCTTTTCTATTTTACAGGCCACGCGCACCCGTATTTCCAAAACCGAATATATCTCCTGCCCTTCCTGCGGACGTACCCTGTTCGACCTGCAGGAAACCACTGCGAAGATCCGTTCGATGACCCATCACCTGAAAGGCGTTAAGATCGCCATCATGGGTTGTATTGTAAATGGTCCCGGCGAAATGGCCGATGCCGATTTTGGCTATGTAGGCAGTGGTGTTGGCAAGATCACTTTATATAAAGGGAAAGAAATTGTAAAACGCAACGTCGATAGCGCCATTGCTGTGGAAGAATTGATTAATTTGTTGAAGGAAAATAACGCCTGGGTGGAGAAAGCGTGAATGGTGAATGGTCAATGGTGAAATGCTCGCGATTGTTTAAATTAATACGCGACCTTGCACCGCCCGAAACTTTTTGCCGTTTGCCGTTTGCCGTTTGCCGTTTGCCGTTTGCCGTTTGCCGTTTGCCGTTTGCCGTTTGCCGTTTGCCGTTTGCCGTTTGCCGACCAGACATTCAATAAATATTCAATCAATAACCAGCTTCTTTTGAACAGAATTGACCGACTTCATGCCATTCTCACCCACCTGCAAAGTAAAAAAAGAGTTACTGCGCAGGAGGTAGCCGATCGTTTTAACATCAGCCTGCGTACCGTGTACCGCGATGTTAAAGCATTGGAGGAAAGCGGCGTGCCGGTGATCGGTGAAGCAGGAAGCGGTTATACCATTATGGAAGGCTACCGCCTGCCGCCCGTAATGTTCACCCAGGAAGAAGCCTCTGCCCTGCTGCTGGGCTCCAAACTCACAGAGCATCTTACTGATGAATCGATAAAGAAACATTTCAACGCAGCTTTATACAAAATAAAGGCAGTGCTCCGTACTTCCGACAAGGAGCATATGGACCAGCTGAATGATAACATTGCGGTTTTGTCGCGTTTGCCGGCCGATGATTCAGCTGGCCGCTACCTTACTGAACTGCAAAAAGCGCTGGGCGATAAAAAAGAAATCCGTATCCGTTACCAATCCGGCGAAGATGCCGTGACAGAACGAAACCTGGAACCTATCGGCCTGTGCCATTATGGCCAGGCCTGGCACCTGATCGGCTGGTGCAAGCTGCGCAACGGCTACCGCGATTTCAGGGTAAGCCGCATACAACAATTGCAGATTCTCGATAATACATTTGAACCCGAATCGCATCCTTCTTTGCGGGAATACATGCAAACGATGATCAACCATTCCGAACTGCAGG
>NZ_JBJMLX010000323.1:0-1739 GCF_045805085.1 Niastella sp. | reverse complement strand
TCGCTGTTGCAAAAGAATAAAAAGACCGATGACATCAGCAGTTATTTCGCCATGCGCAAGATCTCGGTGGGTACAGACAACAACGGCATTCAACGCATGTTGCTGAACAATGAGTTTGTGTTCCAGTACGGTCCGCTCGACCAGGGCTGGTGGCCCGATGGCTTGTATACCGCGCCTACCGACGAAGCGCTCAGGTACGACATCGAGCAAACAAAGGCCATGGGTTTTAATATGATCCGCAAACACGTAAAGGTAGAACCCGCCCGCTGGTATAATTATTGCGATAAGCTGGGGATGCTGGTTTGGCAGGACATGCCCAGTGGCGACCTTGGCAATCGCTGGGAACCACGCCCTGGCGTGTATGGACGCGCCAGCGATAAAGACCGCACTACCGAATCTGAAAGCATCTACCGCAACGAATGGCGCGCCATTATGGACAAGCTGTACAACTTCCCCAGCATTGTGGTATGGGTGCCCTTCAATGAAGGGTGGGGACAATTCAAAACAAAAGACATTGTACAGGTAACCCAACAACAGGACCCTTCGCGCCTGGTGAACAGCGCCAGCGGTGGTAATTTTGAACGGGTGGGACATATCTGCGATCTGCATAACTATCCCGAACCCCTGATGCCCGATCCGGCTTTATTTGGCGCCAAACAGGTTTTAGTGCTTGGTGAGTTTGGCGGTTTGGGTTTGCCGGTAGAAGGACATACCTGGCAGCAAAAAAACAACTGGGGCTATCAAACCTTCAAGAACAACGAGGAACTGTTACAACACTATGAAGAATTTGTCAACCACATCCCCGCTTTAATCAGGTCCGGGTTATCAGCCGCCGTATACACCCAAACCACCGATGTGGAAGTAGAAACAAACGGTTTAATGACCTACGATCGCAAGGTTATTAAAATGCCAGCTTCCAGGCTACATGAGATACATAGTAAGTTGTATGAGAATTCTTTTGTAGCTATGAAGAAATAGGTTGGTAAGTTATTAGGTTATTAAGTTTGTAGGTTCCCGGGTTTATCATAACATACGAACTTAATAACCTAGGAACTAATAACTGAAACTTAGAATTGAGTATGAAACAATTTAAACTACTAACCTTCCTGATAATCAGTTGTAACTTCTCTATACAAGCGCAACAAGGGAAGTCCAATGCTACAAGTAACCAGCTGAACAGTTACTACGTAAGTAACAAGCTTCCGTTGAAACCTTCTCCTTTTATCAAACTGCCGGTTCAGTCATTCAAACCCAAAGGCTGGTTGCTGCATTTCCTGGAACTGCAACGCGATGGGTTGGCTGGTCACCTGGGACACATCAGCGCCTGGCTGGCCAAGACCGACAATGCCTGGCTCACCAAAGATGGAAAAGGCAAATGGGGCTGGGAAGAAGTTCCGTACTGGTTAAAAGGTTATGCCAATCTCGGCTACCTGTTGCACGATCAGCAAATGATCAATGAAAGTAATGGCTGGATCAATGCCGTGCTCGACAACCAGCGGCCCGATGGTGATTTCGGTCCGGTCGTATTGCGCAATGGCAAACGCGACCTGTGGACCAACATGCCCATGCTCTGGTGTTTGCAATCGTACTATGAATATACCAGCGATCCACGGGTGCTCACGTTCATGACCAGTTATTTCAAATGGGAAAACGCCCTGCCCGATAGTATGTTCCTGGAAGATTACTGGGAGAACAGTCGCGGCGGTGATAATATGTACAGCGTATACTGGTTGTACAAC
>NZ_JBJMLX010000322.1:0-1682 GCF_045805085.1 Niastella sp. | reverse complement strand
TTATCGATGCCTCTTTGAAGGTTGTACAAAAAATAGCAATGCTTCCCTTTGTAGCATACATAAGCAGTGAATCTATTAAACCGGTACCCCTGAATTACAAGAACCGGGCGGCGCATGCCGTTAACACATTGGGCGCTTTTTTGGGGCGTAACCTGCAGGGTAAGAATGTTACCATCGGAGTAGGGGATGCCGGCGATGCCTCCACGCATATCGATCTCAAGGGCCGACAAATTACGAAAGGTGGTTTAAGTGCTGTTAATCACAGTACACACGTAACGGGTTCTATTGCAGGTGCCGGCCTCATCAATCCAAAGTATAAAGGTATGGCCCCACAGGCTACTGTCATTAATGATAACTATGATTTGATACTCACTAACACGCCTGCTTATGTAAGCGAATACAATATGGTGCTTACGAATAATTCTTATTCGGGAGGTAAGGTAAGTTGCGCCTCGCCGGGTGATTACAATACCGGTAGTATTTACGTTGATGAACAACTGAATAACATCCCGGCCATACTACATGTGTTTGCCGCAGGCAATTATGCCGATGATACTATCTGCGCGCCCTACCCGGGTCCATTTGCCACTATGGGTTCGGGCTATCAGTCAGCAAAAAATGTTTTAACCGTAGGCGCAATAGATAATAGTTCCTATACCATTGCCAATTTCTCGAGCTGCGGCCCGGTTTCGGATGGCCGGATAAAGCCCGAAATAACCGCAGGCGGCTGGGCCATTACTTCTACGCTGCCCAACAACAAATACGGCGTTGATTGGGGCACCAGTATGGCCGCCCCCACGGCAACGGGCATTCTTGGGCTAGTGGTTGAAAGATACCGGCAATTGCATGGCGGCAGCAATCCTTCTTCCACGCTAATTAAAGCAGTGGCCTGTAATGGCGCTGTTGACGAAGGCAACCCGGGACCTGATTATATCTATGGGTTTGGCAACATCAACGCCCGCAACTCGGTTGAGGCTATTGAGAACCATACTTATTTTACCGGCTCCATTGGCAACGGTAGTTCAGCCACCTTCACCATCCCTGCTGTTGCACCAGGTACTGCACAAATAAAGGTCTTATTATACTGGAACGACCCGGCCGCATTTACCGGCGCCGCAACAGCACTTGTAAACGATCTCGATCTTACCGTTGCTGCGCCTGGCGCCATCCTGCATCACCCCCTGGTACTTGACCCATCGCCGGCTAACGTTAATAATATCGCTGTAGAGGGTATCGATAGCAGAAATAACTTTGAACAGGTGGTGATCAACAATCCCCCTGCGGGCAACTTTACCATAACTGTTAATGGCACCGGTATTGCCCAGGGCCCGCAGGATATTGTAGTAGTTTACCAGGTAATTCAGCCGGCTGTAACTGTTGAATATCCTTTCGGCAATGAAACGCTGGCGCCTAGTGAGCCGGAAATTATTCGCTGGAACGCAACAGACGCCAATACCAACACCTTTACTATCGAGTATACATTTGATAATGGCAGTACCTGGACGACCATCGACAACAATGTAGCGGCTACCAGCCGCAATTATACCTGGACGGTTCCTGCCTCAGCAGCTACCGGCACTGCATTAATTCGTGTAAGCCGCAACGGTACTGCATATAGCGATGTAAGTGATTATAATTTCACCATCCTGGGCGTCCCGGCCGTTACACTTAACGATAGCTGC
>NZ_JBJMLX010000321.1:0-16025 GCF_045805085.1 Niastella sp. | reverse complement strand
TAAGATGTCACCGCTTCGTGGAAACGCGGCCATTAACAAGAATCTGGCTATATTTCCCAGGAAGATCAATGGTAAGTATGTTATGTTATCCCGTATTGATGGAATCAATAATTACATAATGGTCTCCGATGACCTGTATTTGTGGGAGAATGCAACCTTATTACAGCAGCCAGTGTATCCCTGGGAATTTGTACAGATCGGCAATGGCGGTTCGCCTGTTGAAACAGAACGGGGATGGCTGGTGATTACGCATGGTGTGGGTCCTATGCGTAAATATTGCCTGGGAGCCAGTTTGTTTGACTTAAATGATCCTTCCCGGGAACTGGGCCGGTTAAAAGAACCGTTACTAATGCCTGAGGAAGATGAACGATATGGCTATGTTCCCAACGTGGTTTATACCTGCGGTGCAATCATTCATCATAATAAAATATTCATCCCATATGCCATATCGGATTATGCTACTTCATTTATCACGATCCTGCTGAACGAGTTGCTTGATAAAATAATGGCTGAGTAATAGCTATTTTCATTCGGTCAATGCCAATGCTACCACCAGGTGTGATATCCAGTAAGCTAATGTACTTTCTGCACCCTGGTTCAAATTGACCCCTTCACAATGCAAGCCATCTGCACAACCACCGGTAGCAACATCATATAAAGGAAGTCCCAGATCGTTCTTCCCCAAAAACCACTGATAACTTTTATACATGTTATCGAGGTATTGTTGTTCGCGGGTAAGCCTGAAGGCTTGTTGGTAGTAAAGGATCATTGCCATTACGTCAATACCCTGTTGATCGAATTGAGCAGTGGTCCCGTTCTGTTTGCACCATCCCTGGTTGCCTATCGGCCGCAACGTATCATTATGAAATACTTTTGATTCAAGGAATTGCATGGACTCAAAAGCAACGGCCAGGTATTCCTCGTCCTGCGTTACCTCGTAAGCATTTAATAAGGCCAATGGTAACATGGCGTTGTCATAGGTAAGTACAGGTTCAAACCAGTGCCACGTATCTTTTTTGTTCTCTTTGTACATGCCGACCATTTTGTCGGAAAGACGAATTACCATGTTCCTTTTCAGGTCGTCGGGATAATTGCATTTAATAAACTGGCAAATACCTATAATAGTATTGGCCATACCACGTAAAGAAACAAGTCGTTGAACATGAGGGTATGCTTTGGCAAATATTTCCCGTCCCGTTTTCACCAGTAAAGTAGAGGGGCCATCATTGATCAAAAAACCCAATGCCATCATGGTCCTTCCAAATGAGTCTTCCGAACCCCGATCTTCATGGCTGACCTTTGCATAGCTCATGAAATTTCGAAAGTGTCCATCGTCTGTTTGCATGTAATGAATAAAGCTCAGGTAAATTGGTAGAAGACGGGCGGCTGTTTTATTCTTTTTATTCTTGCATGCCCATACTGTAAGCAGCAAGGCCCGTGAATTGTCATCAATACAATAGCCTTCTTTCCTGTTGGGCATAGCAAACATGGCATGCTGCATAATGCCGGTAAGATCAGTTAAGTTGTCAATATGCAGGAAATTCAGATCCGGCATTTGAGCGGCGCCTTTAAAAGCCTGCTTTCCGGAATGCAAAATATCTCTTGTTCCCATAATAATTTTTTGTTTAAATAACAGGCTGGGCGAACTTTTTAGCCTTCTTCACAGGTCTTCCCAGGATGTTGTTAAATAATTCCACGTGTTTGCCCGCTACTATATTCCAGACAGTATCCCTGGTTTTCAAAAAGGCATAATAACGCATTTTCTTTCTTACGCTCCTGTTCTTCAGCAGGTGAATGGCACTTTTTGCTAATTCATGTTCTTTACCGGATTCAATGATAATGCCGGTTTTTTCATCCAGCATTTCTTTTGCCAGTACAAACGGGTTGGAAATGATCACGCAACCGGCGCTCATAGCATATAAGAAGGTGCCGCTAACCGCCTGATTGGGGTCTTTGGAAGTGAACAGGTATATATCTGTCAATGCCAGGTATTCCATCAGTTTTTTGGTAGGTACATATTCATTTACCAGGCGTACATTTTTTTCCAGGTGATTTTCGTCGATCAACTGTTGAAGATAGTTCCGGTATTTTTCACCTTCCTGTTGCAACAGGTTCGGATGTGTTTGACCTAAAACAATATAAATAGCGTGGGGAAATTGTAACCTGATCTCTTTCATGGCCAGTATACCTTTTTCTATTCCCTTGTTTGGACTTAATAAACCAAATGTGGTAAGCACCAGTTTATTTTTAAGAGCGTATCTGTTCTTCAGTTCCATTGCACTCACCTGGCTGTTGGCATGTGTGCCATGAGGAATGATGATGATCTTTTCTGGGCTTATCTGATAATCCTCTATTAGTAACCTGGCCGAATTGGTAGTCATTACAATTACTTTTTCAGCCAGTGTACTTATCAATTGAACAATTTTCAATCTTTTTTGCTCAGGAACCGGCAACACGGTATGGAAACGGATGATAAAAGGTTTCTCAAGCATGGTGAGAAAAGCCAGTAAATAATCACCCAACTCACCGCCATACAAGCCAAATTCATGTTCAATGCACACCAACTCAATAGCAGCATCTTTATTAATGGCAGTAGCCGTATCGATACAGGAATCCAGCTGGAATGCATCCATTACCATGCTAACAGGAAATTTGTAACCCGGTAGCGTATCTTTTTTGTCAAGCGCACAAATGTTTATTAAAATATCACTCTTTATTTCACGGTTGATTGCATTAACCAGGTCTTGCGTAAAACTGGCTATGCCACATTTTGAGGGTGGGAAAGTGCTTAAGAAAAGTATTTTTGATTGGTGGAGATATGTGGTCATGCAAACATTTTTAAAATTAAAAGTAAAGCAGTAATAGTTCATTTATGCCTGTATTCACAGTCATAAAGTTATAAGCCATTTTGTTTAAACTAAGCAAACGGTTATGAGTCAGCGTTAATAAAATGCCGGATCGGAATAAGAAGAAGCAATGGGAGGATCATCCCGGAATGTGATTAAAGGTAGTTGAATTAATCAGTAACAACTAATAAATAATCACCCCCATTAATAAAAGCCAAAAGACCAATAATTGTTTGTACTTTTAATCAGGAACCATTTGAGTTCATCAGCATCTCGTAATTGAATGATTGCTATCAGTTAGCTTCCTTTACCACCTGCTTTTCTCTCAGCTATTTTCACTTCTAAAATTAACATATGAATATTTACGTATCGAATTTGGGTTTTAGTGTACAGAATGATGACCTGAGAAAACATTTTTCGGAATATGGCGAGGTTACCTCTGTTAACGTTATTATTGACAAAGTTACCAATCGCAGCCGCGGATTTGCCTTTGTTGAAATGAAAGATAACCAGGCAGCAGAAAAAGCAATCCGTGAATTGAATGGACTTACTATCGACAATCGGGCAATCAAAGTGAATGAAGCACGGGAGAAACGTGATTAGGCAAATAGCTGTCTTTTACTATTGATAAGCTAAAATATATTTCCATGTATAAGAAATACCTGATCGGAAATGCAGACAATTTCGATCCTGATTATTTTACATTTGTTGCTGATGATCTGGATGTAATTATTAACCAGATAGAACATCTTGCTCCCGATTTTAAAGCGGAGATCATTGTTACCTTCCTGAAAAATCATTGTCTGCAAAATGAATGGATAGCAGCTAACCCGGAGCTGGCGCAATTAGTGGCGTCGAAATCTGTACACTCGGTTAATATCGAATCGCTTTTTGAGAGTTGCCAGCACAATCCCGCTTTCAGACTACAACTGGAAGCGTATTTAAAAGGGAAGCTTGCCCCGGTAGCATTGTAGTAAGGTAGTACGTTCTTTTTACTTGCTAAAAACGATGGCTGTTTTGGTATTCTATAACTGTATGCATTAATTTTATCTTCTCGATGATCTTTTTTTTCAGCGTAGTGTTGAACTTTATCTTTTTAACTTCATCAAGGGCGCTTTCATAAGTGATTATAGCTTCCTTAAAATGCCCGCTATTTTCGTCCTGCAGGGCCCTGGCAAATAATTCAGCGGGTATATTCTTTTTTTGCACGATCAAAAAGCGAATCAGAATAAAAAGGATTGATATGCCTGCCACTATAAAGAAGACGTAAGGAAATAACATAGATCGATTTTTTAGTGCTTTTTTGAAGCACCTGTAAAGATGAGCACTTTCCGGCTATTATTGCTCAATAATTAATTTATTTATGCAATGACTTAAATATGAACTGAAATGCCGTCCCGGTCACAGGGACGGCATTTTAATTATAAAGAGATCTATTACGGTATCAGCAGTTTGGTTGTAACCGGTTTGCCATTCCCTACAGACAATTCCAGTATATAATTGCCAGCAGGTAATTTGTGGCCGGGTGTAATGGAGATCAGTTGATTGCCATTGGTAACCGCCACTTTGGTGCTGTATACCGACTGTCCTAAATGAGTAAACAATCGTATTTGATAATTACCGGTTTGTTGATTCGCTAACTGCACATTGATCTGCTTGCCGGTAACCGGGTTAGGGAACACGTTTATATGAGCAGCCATTACAGGCTGGCTGGTGTTCACGCGCGCTCCCGGGCGAACAAACGTAACATAATTAAGGTTGAACCCGCCGGTTAATTCCACGATCCGCAAGGTTTGAACACCTGCCTGTAAGCCGGGCGTTGTTACCGGTACAGTTGTATAGGTTTGCCAGTCGCCGGTATTGGGAACGGTAATGGCGCCGGAAATATTCACACCATTTAATTCAACATAGAACTGGCTGCCATTGTTGGGCGATGCTACGCGCGCCTGAATGGTATATACACCCGCAGTAGTAACGTTCACGGTATATTTCATCCATTCATTGGCGTTCGTCCAACCCACATCATATCCCCCTTCGCCGCAGGTTTCAATATCAACCCCCTCGGTGGTCCTGTATTGTCCGCCGGAGTTAACCGCATCGGCATCATTATAGGCAATACCCTGCCCGCCCTTGTCAAAGTCTTCCGCTTCAATTTTTCCAGGTACGGCAAAGCTTTGAACAGGAGTGGTATTTATTTTGCCCCAGACATACAACTCATGTATTGACCAGTAATTTCCTTTTGAACCGGTTTGAACGATCCTGATATAACGGCCAACTGCATCCGGGAACAGGATCAGCGTCATGCCTGTTGAACCAATGCCGGAAGCCATGGGGCCGGTCCAGTTGGTATTGTCGGCAGATATATATACCTCATAACCCGCCGGGTTGTCATCAGGACTTTGCGAAGCGTCCAGCACGATCTCGTGGACCGTATTGGTCGTTTTCATGTCTACCGTGAAGGTTTGGCCGGGAACCTGTGATCCGTTGGTTGCCCAGCGCGTATTGGCATTGCTGTCGAGTGCGTATTTGGCGTCGCCGTTGTTGGCAGATGCGGTGGCGGTCCAGCCCTTTCTGTCCAACGCACCGGCAACAGAAACCGACCAGCTATTGCCGAGATTATTCTTCCATAAAGCAGCTTTCGCCGGCTGAATGGCTGAACTGTCAATGATAGAAGAGCGGGCCGACAAATGCGACTCGGCGCCGGTATTCAGGATAGCGCTGTTCGACCATAGCCAGGAATTATGCAGGTTGATGGTTCCGGCCTGAACATTTCCCCAATGCACACGGCCCGGACTTTCAAAATTGGCCACCTGCAGGTTAAGGTTACCGCCCCGGAGCTGAATGCCATTGTCGGGATTACCCCAGTAATCGGAACTGTAAAAATCAGCGGTTCCGGTAAAATTGGAATTGGTAACAATGTAACTGTTGGCCGTGTCGTTCAAAGAAACGATCTGCGTATTAATGAATGGAAGCCCGGCCGCGCCCATGCCATTGAAGGCAAAGGCCTTTCTGGCGCCATCGACACTTACACCCAGACTAATCCCGGAAGCATTTGCGCCCTCTGCAAGCATCGTGAGGCCGTAAGCGGCGCCATACACGAAGTCATTGTACAATGTTTCATTCCGGCAATCGCCCAATTCCATCCAGCTTACGTTATCATAGTTATAGTTGTAGACCCGCGAGTCGCCATTGTTAGTTGGCGCATTGGCCCACGAACCGAATTTCGATTCAGAACCATTCGCAAAATAAATGGTATTGAAATGCATGTTATAGATTCTACCGCCGGTAGAAGAACCACCTACGCGAACGGCAGTATGAAACACATGACCTGCCAGGTAATCGACATAGTGGTTATCGCATTTATTGGTGAACAGATCCACTCCATTATAGCTGGCGCGAATGCCTACGTTGATGATATAAACATCACTACCCAGGCCCTGAATGGTATAGGGATATACAGGAAAGTTAGGAACGAGGTCACCCATTTGTTCGGGATAATTGAACACAAGCCCGCGAATACCGCTGCCTGCAGCTAAGCGCAGGAAGGGAGTGCCAGCTGCGTTACCCTTGTCGGCATAGGCTTCCAGTACACTGCCTGGGCCGGTAGGCGCACTGCTCACATCATTGGCGCCTTTCAATTCAACATTAGTAGGAACGGTGAGATGTCCTGATACCTTGTAATGACCCGGTGGCAGAAATACAATACCACCGCCATCGGCGCCAGCCTGGTTCAAGGCATTTTGAATAGCTGTTGTATTGTCTGTTACCCCATCGGCCTTTGCATTATAAGGAGCCGCCGTGGCCAGGTATAACACCTTTCTGGAAGGCATATGCGTTTCGGCAGTAATGGTGGGCACGGCCGGCATTTGTGGTAATGACAGCGGCGTATCGTCGATACTGCTCACATAATAAGAGTTGTTTTGAAAGTTTGATCCATTGCTATAGCGGTTGCCGGTAAGAATAGCTCGGCCGCGTGGACCAATTACATTTTTCTGACTGCCATTGTTGAAATCGCAATCAGAAGCGGTGAGCGTACCACCTGCTATATTTACTTTGCCCCCGTTGATGGTAGTTTGTTGCATCAGCAGACTGCCGGTAATAGTAGAATCAATGGAGATGGCATTGTTGGTAGCGGAAATGGTGCAGCTATGTAATTGAACAGCGCCCTTTTTTGAATAGGGATTCAGCACAAAACCCGAAGCGCAACCGCTGATGTTCACCCTGGAGAACATGATGCCTACGGTTTGCAGTCCATCTACCTGCACGGCCGTATTACAGTTGGAAAAGTTCATGGAATAGTTACTGCCATTGGGAAAAGTGCCCGGATTGGCAACTGATTCCGAAACCCAGAAACCCACATTATAGCCTTCAACGTTTACAAAAGCGGTGTTGGTCCAGTCGTTACGGCGCATTACAATACCAGCGCCATTCTGGTAGATCCAGCTGGCATAGCCGCTGCCGGCAGCCGGCGCATTGGCCAGTCCTGACCCGGACCAGTATAAAGGAGAGAAGTCGAGGTATTGCACCCGGCCCACATCAACAATATTGTCAAGCTGAATACCTTTGTGCAATGGCGTACCATAAATGTTCCAGATAACCGGACAGGTACCGCCATTGGCAACAGAGAACACTATACCATCATACGCATTTACCAGGGTGATATTTTTGGTATTGCAGAACTCATTACCAAAGTAATTGGGTTGACCAAACAGGATGGCAGGCGGGTAGGGAACAATGTTATCGGGCAACTGTTCAGGGTACCAGATGGAGAGGTCCTGCACCTGGGCCGATGGTTGCATAGTGATAAAGGCGGCCGCATTGGTATTGTTGCGACCGGCATATGCCATCAAGATGGTGCCAACAAGCGGCTGGCCTTTTACGGGTTGTTGCCATTCGCCCCGAAGGGTAATACCTTTAGGAATGGTAAGATTACCCTTGATAACGTATTTCCCCTTAGGAACGAACAAAGTGCCACCGCCCGCTTTACTCAGGGTGTTCAGCGAACGCTGGAAAATGTTAGTAACATCGGTGATCCCATCGCCCGTGGCGCCGGAATCGGCCACGGAGATGCCAATAACAGGAGCATCAGCGGTGGGATAAGAAGGTGTGATCAAACGCCATTTTTGGGAAAAGGCCGGAAAAGAACACATAAGGATAAGTGCGAGCAGGGACAATGTAAGGCCCCGCTGCGCATGTGCCTGGTTGTTTTGCATAAAAACTGGATCTGGTTTTAAAATGAAAAAATGGTAGATAGTACCTGGCAAGAAACGTTGCTGTAATTAATTTTCGATTAACCAGGGGATTAGTTCAGCAATTAACGGGCCGTTTTGAGAAAGAGGATTCTTGTTAAATTGTGTTAAATAAGCTATAGTAAAATAATTTCAATAATCAATATTATTTACATACCTTTGCGAAACTTATTTCCTCCCTGCACCTATCTTGATTTCGGGTTTTCAACATTTGTGAAGGTAAGATTCTAAGCCTGGAACCTGTTATATATCAACAGCTTACCTACTATTATTTATTAAAATTTCAACCATTGTCATTTCAAAAATTAAACGTCATTGAGCCCATTTTACGAGCTCTTACCAACGAAGGTTATACTACTCCTACACCTATACAGGAACAAGCAATTCCACTCGTTCTTCAACGTAAAGATCTATTTGGCTGCGCACGAACAGGCACCGGTAAAACGGCCGCTTTTGCCATTCCTGTGCTTCAAATATTACATGAACAAAAGCTGGTTTCAAAAGAACCTAATAATACTATAAAAGCACTCATTCTTACTCCTACCCGGGAATTGGCTATTCAAATAAAGGAAAGTCTTGATGCTTATGGAAAATTTACCGGATTAAAGCATGCCGTGATCTTTGGAGGCGTTTCGCAACAAACACAGGTGAACACCCTGCGCAGAGGAGTGGATATTTTAGTTGCCACACCCGGGCGTTTGCTCGATCTTGTGAATCAGCGTTTTGTTAACCTGAGCAGTATTCGGTTATTGATCCTGGATGAAGCTGATCGCATGCTTGACATGGGGTTTGTACATGATGTTAAAAAGATCATTGCCAAAGTTCCCAGGGAAAGACAAACGCTTTTCTTTTCTGCAACCATGGCCCCCGCTATTCGCCAGTTGGCAAATACGATACTCATGAACCCTGTTCATATAGAAGTAACGCCTGTTTCATCTACTGCTGAAACCGTTCGTCAGGCCATTTATTTTGTTCAAAAAACCAGTAAGCAATCTTTGTTAAAGCATTTGCTGTTTAATGCCGACATTCCTATGACGCTGGTGTTTACGCGTACCAAACATGGGGCAGACAGGGTGGCCAAGGAATTAAATAGTTCCGGAATTACCGCAGCTGCTATTCATGGCAATAAATCACAACAGGCCAGGCAATCAGCGTTGTTGAAATTCAGATCAAGACAGATACAGGTGCTGGTTGCAACCGATATTGCTGCAAGAGGTATAGATATCGATGAACTGTCGCATGTTATCAACTACGATCTTCCTGAAGTTTCCGAAACATATGTACATCGAATAGGACGTACAGGCCGGGCAGGCGCAAGTGGCATGGCTATTTCGTTTTGTGACCAGGAAGAAAGAATATATTTGCGCGATATTGAGAAATTGATCAAGAAAGCAATCCCTGTAGAAAACGAACATCCATTTAAGAACGCAGGTAGTACTGGTGACAGCCGGCCGGTCTTCAGAGCAACCGGTAATACTGTACAGTCAGCCAACCGTTTTTCAACCAGGAACCGGCAAAGATCTGGTTATAATAGAGCTGTTAACTCTTAACTCTCAACACTGTCATCTATAAGAAAGCTTCAGGCCTTTGGACCTGAAGCTTTTTGTTTTATCGCATGCATTCAATCTACCTTCAAAAGTTTGGCATTTATAGCTACTACAATAGTACTTGCACTCATTAATACTGCACCCATAGCAGGACTTAACATAAACGCAGGATATAATATACCTGCAGCTAATGGAATGGCTATTATATTATATCCAACAGCCCATACCAGGTTCTGCACCATTTTACGGTACGTAGCACGGCCAAAGGCGATCATTTGCACCACATCCTGCGGGTCGCTGTTCACAAGAATTATATCGGCTGTTTCCGCAGCTACATCGGTACCCGAACCAATGGCTATACCAACATCGGCCTGTGCCAGCGCCGGTGCATCATTGACCCCATCGCCGGTCATTGCAACGATCTCTCCTTTATCCTGGAATTCTTTTACCTTACTTTGCTTTTCATGTGGTAATACATTGGCGAGGTATCCATCCATACCAAGCTTTTGCGCTACAGCAGCAGCTTCTTTTTCGTTATCGCCTGTGAGTAAAAAAGATTTGATCTTCATTTCCTTTAGCGTAGCAATGGCTTTTGCCGATGTTTCCCGGATACTGTCAGCCAGTGTGATGATCCCTGCAGGGGTGTCATCGATCAATACATAATTTATAGTATCTGTTGATTGATCTATTTCGTTTGGAATGACAGGAGGCTCTTTTTGTTGCTCCTTGAAATAATTAGGACCTGCCGCTACCACTTTTTTACCATTTACTGAGCCGGTAACACCAACGCCCTGCATATACCGGAAATCTGTTGACTTCCATAATGGCAGGTTTTTTTGTTTCAGCTTGCGAATAATTCCATGTGCAATATGATGTTCAGAATTTTGCTGTATGGCTGCTGCATATTGAAGGATCTCATCTGGCGTATACTGATTGGTTAAAGGGATGATCTGTTGTATTTCGTGTGACCCTTTTGTAAGGGTACCGGTTTTGTCGAAAATGATGGTAGTAATTTTTCTTGCATTCTCAAACGCCGTTCTGTTACGTATCAATAACCCGTGCATAGCAGAAAGCGTGGTGGATATAGCTACTACCAACGGAATGGCTACGCCAAGGGCATGCGGACAGCTGGTTACCATTACTGTTACCATGCGTTCCAGTGCAAATGGCAGTGTTTTACCGGCGGCAAGCCATACAACCAATGTAATTATGCCTATACTTATAGAAATAATGGTAAGCCACATGGCGACCTTGCCTGCCAGGTTTTGTGTTCTTGATTTTGTTCCCTGTGCGGATTGCACCATGCTGATAACTTTGTTCAGATAACTGTCGTTACCCGTTCCGGTAACCTGTATCTTTAAAGCGCCATCTCCATTCACCGCTCCTCCGATCACTTTTTCGTCTTTCCCTTTTTGTACGGGAACACTCTCACCGGTTAGCATACTTTCGTTAACATAGGAACTGCCTTCAATTATCAAACCATCTGCCGGAATTTTTTCTCCTGGCTTAACGATTATTATATCGTTGTTCTGTAATTGCTGTAAAGGAATATCAGTGACTTCCTGATTTCGTTCTATATGTACAACCGCCGGTAATAAAGCAACCAATGATTCCAGGGCGCGGGAGGCTGCCATTTGTGAGCGCATTTCGAGCCAGTGGCCTAGCAACATAATATCGATCAATGTAGCGAGTTCCCAAAAGAAATCCATACCGGGCAACCCGAACACAACTGCGGTGCTATAAACGTAGGCAGCAGTGATGGCTACAGCCACCAATGTCATCATTCCCGGCACCCGGTGTTTCAATTCTCTTACCAATCCTGTAAGAAAAGGCCCTCCACCATAGATAAAAACAAAACTGCTTATGGCAAGTAATATATACTTATCACCTGTAAAGCGTAGTTTAAATCCTGCCCATTGCTGTATCATCTGCGAAAGCAATAAAACAGGTATTGTAATAACCAGGCAGATCCAGAACCGCTTTAAAAAGTCGGCTGTGTGATGCCCCGCATGTTCATCGTGGCCCTTTTGATCTTCCATTTTATGTGGTGAGCCCGAAGATGCCTGCGTCTCTGTATGATGATGTTCATGAGCATTTCCCATGGCTTGTTGATGGGAATGATGCCCGTGGTTTTCATGATCCATAATTCACGGAGTTTACTACTCGTGCAAATTATAAATTGTGCATACACGTATTGTTATATAATTACTGAAAAGACTTATAAAATTAGGAGATAGCTGGTGCTACTTCATATTCATTTTCATCAGGGCCGGATATATTCTCAGGTACACCTGTATAGCCATTGGGTTTTTATCATAGTAAGTATTTAAGGACGCCGGCGCTCCATAATAACTCCATTGTCCACCGGCAGCAATCCGGGTTTTATGCAGTTCAAACAGGTCATAGGCAGCTCCCAACGTGAAGGCATGAATACCAAAAGTAATATGATCTTCGAACGTGGGACTTACTACCAGTTCTTCGGCCGATTTTTCGGTGAACTCATAACGGGTATAGATCGCGGCTTTCCTCATACGCCAGGAGCCCTCTGCCATAAATGCATTTTCGCCATCATGATCTTTTTGCTTATTCATTCCCCAAAGAACAGTTGCATTAAACCAGTTCTCGTTACCCATATCAAGACTGTAAATAGCCGAGGCGGTTGTTTTATGGATGTTTTCATCGGGATGTAATTCTTCGGGGCTTTTCACATAACCATGAGAAACCTGTAATGCCCAATTCTTCGAGGGATTAAAAGAAAGCCGTCCGCTCCAGGAATCAAACCTGGGTTTATCGAAGCCATACCGGTCTTCGTTTGGTTCCCGCCCGGTAAAGGAAGAACCTTCCAGCTTGAATTTGCCTGCCCGTATGCCGGCTGTAACTACGCCAAAGGTTATATGCGTGGCATCGACCCAGTGATGGGAGATAGGCGAATTGGGATTGTCCAATGAAGAGGGCCGGTGCATAAAAGTAACCGGGCCTAAAGCCGGTTCACCAGGGTACCCCACATATACAAATGCATCAACGTTTTTTGTAAATGCATGTGAATAGCTAACAGATAACTCGGAAAACAGGTCATGTGGGTGTTGCCTGTCAATCAGTGGCTTTCCTTTATAGCTTTCACCTGTTTGAAAGAGCAAAGGGTAGCCTTTGCCGCCCTCAATAACCGGGTCAAGTGAAAGCATGGAACTAAAATGAAAAAGCCCCTTTTCGCCTACCTTTCGCTGGCCCATCAGCATAAACCAGGTAGGCGCATCAAACCGGGAATCGCCCCGTTTACCGTCATTATTGAAATTCTGATTGTCGTAACGCAGGAATATATTACCATGCACCATGTACATCCATTTTTTTGAATGGATCATATACCCGTACATGGGAGAGGCATCCGGCAGCCAGCCTGTTCCCGAACCATTCCGGTTCATCGGTAAGTTCAATGAAAATGCATGCGACATGGGTATATCCATTGGATGCATGCCTGAATCCATATTCATCCCATGATCTCCATGCATTTGTTGCATATTCATGGTATCCTGTTTGGCCGGCATTTTATGATGTTCGTGTTGGGCAACAACAGAGAAGGAGATGCCCAGCAATACAATAGCCAGCAATATTATCTTATACATGCTTTTATAATGTTTTATTATTATCTTTTATTTATTCGCATATACAAACCAGCTTCACCAATAAAAACAATATCATCGAAGCGGATATTCAGGTAATCGCGCCCATAAAAAGTATGGATCATAAAACCTACTTCATTGGTTGTGGATGGCATATAGGTGAGGTAAGCATGGGCGCCCAATCTGTATTTGTTCTCCAGCGGAAACTGAGACAGGTCTCCTAAAATATATTCCAGGTCGGTCCTGAAAGAGAACTGTCGTTTTTTAGTAACCTTTTTTATACTGGAACTCAAGGCGTTATTGATAGTTACTAACCTCGAAGCCTTAAGCCATTGAAAGCTGAATAAAAGTCTTTGTTTGCCATACCTGTTATCGAGCTCAGGACTCATCCCCAATGGCCCTTTCAGGTCAACTTCTTTTTGCCAGCCTGCTGCAAATGATATAATATGTTCTTTTGCAGAAATATTTGCCACGTTGACTAACAGCCGTAAATAATCAGTACTGAAATCGCCAGACCGGTAATTGTTTCTTTGATTACCATCCTCATCTTTCATAAAGAAAGAATCGGCCTGGCCATTAGAATAGTGATGCAACTGAACGGTTAACCATACAGGAGTTGTTTGCTCTTTTATTAACCCGGCCACGGGAGAAAGCAGCAGATCCAGTCCTAATCCAAATTTGTTATTGGTAGGCAATAGCGGGCTTGAGCTGTCGCGGGTAAGTCTGGGGGTGAGTCCCACATCAAAAGTAAACCGCAGCCTTTGTAATATTTCAGGATTGTAATATTTGCCTTTATGAATGACAAACCGGTTTGTAAAGTTTCCTTCGAGCCAATAACCGTTTTTTCCTTCGCCATCCCGTAGCGGGGTCCCCCTTGTTACAACCGGAGAAATATAGGGCCAGGTGAGATACATTAGCTGATCGTGATACCCCAGCAATTGGTTATACCGGTTCATGGCGAAATTGGGAGAGGTGGTTGATAATGTATCAGGTGACCATAAAACATCCTGCGCTTTGGTCATACCTGTGCATATCAGGCAGCTTGCAATGATTAACCATTTCATTACCAGTTATTTTGGTTTTAATTGAAAAAAGCATGCCCTGATAATGATAGGTTATAAAAAAAAATAATATTCACATTGCTGGAATAATTTGAATTTCAATATGCAATAACCCATAAGCGTTAGGCCTTTTTTCCTTTTACAATTGAAAGCCTAATGAAACTATTGGCAAAGCCGATTCTTCCTTTGAAAAACTTAACGAGCCGGCAATTACTATTTTATTGAAGGGAGCTATCCATACACCACCTCCATACCCGGTATGCCATGTATTTGAATGTTCGTCTTTTACCCAAACTCTTCCAATATCGTGAAAGGCGATAATACCTAATGATCCTTTAAATAAATAAAGATTGGTCTCGCCAAAGTTCAATCTGAATTCGCTATTGTTATAGGCTCTTGTTCTGCCTGCAAATCGTTGAAATCTGTAACCTCTTACATTTTGTTTGAACCCAAGATACTGTGCTTGCGGCAGTTCAACATCGCCAAACGTATTGCCGGCGCCGAAACAGGTTGCGAAAATTAAATGGTCTTTTGCCAATACATCCGTATATAATCCGAATTCCGCTCCTGCCTGATTAAACTGGTTCCCGGAATTAAATAATCCAAACATTTGCGTGGAATAAATAGTAGCATAAAATCCCCTGGTAGGTATTAGTTGATGGTTTCTTGTATCTATCGTTAATTGCACTTTAGCTCCGGTATACCATTTATCGCTATACAATTCAGTGGCTGACTGCATAGGATAAACGGTACTAATAAATTTATTACTCGCATCTTTTACATCAACCTGGTAATGCTGAATAACAGGCCCAAATTGTAAGGCAGCCCAGGGCGACAACCAGTGTTGAAGCATAAAGGAGGCATCGACTAACCGATACTGTATTTTATAGTAATCAATTCCTTTAATTTTGTCAAAAGAGGTAGTATTACCCCAGCCAAAAAAATGCGTTCGTACAGTTGGCAGCTGGGCATCTGTATTTATCAAAAAGTCTGTTTTATTGGCAATCTTTAAAAACGTTCCGTTATAATGAAGATTCCAGGCCGGGGTGTGTAATGATCTGGTGGCATAAATAATATGGCGGCTGGCATAAGGTTCTTTACGGAATCCCGTTGTAACCAGCTTATAACGTGGTCCCACAAACAAACCGCCATCCATAGAATATTGCAGGCTGATTCCTAAAGAAGAAGTATTGTAAACAGGATAGGTTTGTTTGTAATCATTGTTTAAGGGGTTGTTGGAGATCCTGTTTTTCAGATTCATGCCTGTAATTGTATTTTTTTCAGATCTTACATCATACACTATTACTTTATTTCCAGAAGCATTGGTGAATGTATCTTCACCCGGGCCGCCAATAAGCCTTATTTTTATTGGGCTTCTTTTTCCGGTAACCATGAACAGGTCATTACCCTGTAACCCAAAAAGATTTATCTCTTTGGTTTCTGATGGTTTAAAAAGCCTTTCATAGGTGGCTTTTCCGGTTTTATCTTCAATTTGCACCAGTACAGTTTGATTGTCGTTCACTGTAACAACAAATTTTTCCGGAAGGCTACTGCCTGACAAAGAAGGTTTTCGTGACAGGAATTGATAATAATGGATCATATCCTCTTTGAAGTATACCCGCTTATTTTTTAAAATAGAAATGATGCTATTGGTGTGATAAGCGTGGATTTCGGATGGCTGCTTTTTTATAGCTTTTTCAATAGT